>JAILNT010000417.1 GCA_024691265.1 Treponema sp.
GGAGCTGCTATAGCCAATATATTATTTTTAATATTATCTTTAACTACATGAATACCGGCATCGATAATATCCTGCTCAGCAGAAGACAGCATCCAGCCATAAAGGTTAGCTTTTTCACCATTCTCCATTACAGGAGCTGTATTCACTGAAAGCCAGTAAGGAACATTTTCAACTATAAAAGGAGTAGGTATTTTCTTTTCTACAGAAAGGCCTTTCAAGCAGTCTGTAGAATTTGCATCTATAAATTCTGAAACAGCACCAAGAAGTGGGTGTTCAAGTGTCTGTATTTCATCTTGAGCAAACATATCGGAATCATAATAGCCAAAAAGATTGGGGTCAGCATAATTCAGCCAGAAAACACGTTCTGAATCTGTATCATGCTCATCATAAAGAAAATAACCTGAAACACATTCAATATTAACCGGTAATTTTTCCATTATAAGGGGAGCCTTTCTTTCAGTGTCAAATGTCCAGCGAGATATTTTTACAATACCATGTTGATTTTTATGAACATCAAGAGCTTTTCTATAAAGTCTTTCTTTTTGTTCATTACGATATACAGGAGGATATTTATTAATCAAATCCTGCACTTTAACACTTATCTGAGCTAATTTTTTAGTCGATTTTTGAGCCTGTGCTTTCATACAAAAAAGAATAGTATAAAAAAAACTAAATGGCAAATTCTATTTCTGGAAAAATAAAAAGCAGAAATAAAACTCAGTATATTTCAAAAAAGAATCTTTATAATCCAGAAATATCATTTTTTCGGTGTTAACATAATGTCTATAGTCTAAAATTTAATAATAATTTTTAGGGAAGGATTATTTATATGACACTCGCAAGACATTCAGTAACACTGCTTGGTATTCCCACGGCAGTGATTTTTTTCGTAATGAGCTTTTTTGTTGCACATCAGGCACGTTTGAATGCTGAAAAACAAGCTGTAGACCTTATGAATGAGCAAGCTCGAGATGCAGTTCTTGAAATTGAAAAAGAATTACAGGCTCCTATGAAAATGACAGAAGCTCTTGCATGGTTCTTCAAAGATGGCTTTTACGAAGATAATGAAGCCACAAATCAAATATTCGTAAATCTTTCACTAGCCTATCCAGACCTATCTGGATTCTATGGTTCAAAAACAGATAATACACTTTTCAAAGGTCCTAATATTTCTATTCCTAACGATTATATACCAACTGGGCGTGACTGGTTCAGAGGTGCTGTAGCAAAAAACGGCGACATGAATTATTCAGATGTCTATATAGATGCTTTTACAAATAAACTCGTTGTAACTTTTTCAAAAGCAGTTTATAAAAACAAAGAACTTGACGGTGTAGTATCTTTTGATTATCCGCTTGATAATGTAGCTGAAATACTTAAAGACAACAGTATTAGTAAAGCAACAAAATCTTTTATTCTTTCTACTAATGGAGATTTTTTTGTTAGCGAAAACTTTAAGCCTACAGAAAACATTATGAGCGTAAATAACGGAGCATACAAGGACTTAGGTGCTCAATTTTTAAGTGGGGAAGAATTTGTAAAAGGCAGCCTTGACGGAACAAAATATATTTTCAGGCTAGAAAGGATTCCTACAACAGGCTGGATTTATGTTTTAGGAATTACAGAAAAAGCTATGACATCTTTTTCAAAAAAAGCTTCTCAGGCTTTAGCCGTAGCATTTTTTATTCTTTTTATAATCATCATGGCTATAACAATTTTTACTATGAGAGAGATTTCAAGACCTATATCAGAAACCGCTAATGCCCTTGAAACTATTTCTAATGGAGATGCAGACCTTACAAAACGTATAAATTTAACTGCAAGTTCTTCAGAAGTAAAGAAAATCATCGATAGCTTTAATAATTTTGAAGAAAACCTTCAGAAAATCATTTCCGTGATGAAAAATTCTAAGACAACATTATATGATGCCGGTCAGAATCTAAAAGAAGGAACACAAGATACTGCTGCTGCCATAACACAGATTATAGCTAACATAAATAATCTTGATGGCAATCTTATAAGACAAAATAACAGTGTAGGACAAACAGCTTCTGCTGTAAATCAGATTCTTGGAAATATAAAATCCCTTGAAAATCTGGTAAGTGCTCAGGCAAATTTTGTACAACAAGCTTCTAGTGCTGTTGAAGAAATGATTGGAAACATAGGAGAAGTAAACCGTTCTGTAGACAAAATGGCATCATCGTTCGATATTCTTGCTCAAAATGCTGAATCAGGAGCAAAGACTCAAATTGAGCTTAAAGAAAAAATTGGACAGATAGATGAACAGTCAAAGCTTTTGAATGATGCAAATACTGTTATTGCTTCTATTGCAGAACAAACAAATCTTCTTGCCATGAATGCCGCTATAGAAGCCGCTCATGCAGGAGAAGCTGGCAAAGGATTTTCTGTTGTTGCAGATGAAATCAGAAAGCTTTCAGAAACATCTTCAACTCAGTCACGCACTATAGGGGAACAGCTTAATCAGATACAGCAGACTATAGAAACTGTTGTACAGGCAACTCAGAAAGGTGTAGAAGGATACACAACTCTAGCTTCTGAAATAAGCAACACAGATAATGTTGTCCGCCAAATAAAAGCCGCAATGCAGGAACAGCAGCAAGGTTCTATACAGATTACTTCTGCTCTTAGAGATATGAATGACAGTACATCTCAGGTACAGACAGCCTCAAAGCAGATGACAGAAGGCAGTAATGCTATCATGGAAGAAATGCACATATTGCAAGATGAAACGGCTAATATAAAAAATGGTATGAAAGAAATGAGTTCAAGTGCTGTTAAAATAAATAAAACAGGAACTAGCCTGTCGGAAATTTCAATCCTTATGGAAGACTCAATCAGAGAAATGGGTGTGCAGGTAGATAAATTCACTGTATAAAACAGCTCTTTTTTTTCATAAAGAATTAACACATTCCTTATATCAATTCCCCTTAGAGGGGAGTTGATATAAGGAATGTG
>JAILNT010000428.1 GCA_024691265.1 Treponema sp.
ACTATCACTATCCTGATAAGAATACGAAGTACCTGAAATAGTTGTAGAACCAGAAAGCTGCCATGCCCAAGAATTTTTTGTACTAGATACTACAGCACGAAGTCCTGCAAAAGGAGTTACAATTAAAAAGTTCTTTGAAATCTGAGTTTGTAAATAAAGTAATTGGGTTAAATAAGCCGTACTAACATCAGCTTCTACACCAGATGAAGAAGTTGAAACTTCAAAGGCACCTTTAGATAAATAATAGCCTGCACCAATAGAAATACCAGGAAAAATAAGATTTTCTTCAAGAATCGCATATCGAAAATCAAAGCCCAAAGTAAAAAATTCATAAGAGCCCTCAAAACCATTATAAGAAAGTTTAAGAGGACTGTCATTTTCAAGATAACTATTTTTATCATTTGTATCGATATCAACAGCATCTTTATTTGTAAGCATTGCTGTAATACCTATATCAAAAGGAAATATTATACCTCCAATTCTGACATCTAAAGTTATAACAGGAAGAATAAAGCCTGAAGGTACAGAAAAATCTATTCCCGATAATCCGGTATTAGAAATTCCCTCTGCAAATGATTCTGTAGCATTTTTTAAGCCTGAAGTATCTAATTTTGCAAATCCGCTATTTACGCCAACGGCTAAATGAAATGGTATAGCAGGAAATAATCTTCCAATAAAGGAATCCGCATAAACATTTTGCTGATTTGCAAGAATAATACTAGAATCTCTTAAAGACTCTGAAAAATCTTCAAGACCATCTGAAATATTTTCATGTATAGAAGTTCCAAGAGTCACAGAATCTGCAAAAACTCCAGAAATAATCGACAAGAAAAAAACAACGCCAATTAATATCCTTTTCATTGAAAACCTCCATACAAAATCTAAAAATATGATAAAACGTTTTTAGATATGCTTAAATATTAAAGATGTATTTATTCCACCAAATGCAAAATTATTTGACATAACGTATTCTGTATTTATAGAACGGCCGTTACCTTTGATATAATCAAGCTTACCACAATTTTCATCGACATCTGTAAGATTCAAAGTCGGATGAAACCAGCCTTCATTCATCATATTAATTGAAATCCAGGCTTCAATCGCACCACAAGCTCCGAGTGTATGACCTATATAGCTTTTTGTAGAACTTATAGGAACAGCTCTTTTAAAAACATCATAAGTTGCATTAGTTTCTGCAATATCTCCAGCTGAAGTTGCTGTACCATGTGCATTTACATAACCTATTTCTTCACCAGATAACCTTGCATCTTTTAGAGCAAGTCGTAAAGCTTCAGCCATTGTATCTTTATTAGGATTTGTAATATGTGTACCATCAGCATTAGTACCAAAACCTGCAACTTCTGCATAAATTTTAGCACCTCGATTAACAGCATGTTCCATATCTTCAAGAATAAGAGTTGCAGCTCCCTCACCAATAACAAGACCGTCTCTACTTTTATCAAAAGGCTTAGGTTCACTTTCAGGCTTATCATTCAATATAGCCGTAGCACCAAGAGTATCAAAAATAGCAGCATCAGGAGAACAAAGCTCTTCTGCTCCACCTGCAAGCATAATATCCTGCACTCCAGAAGCAATTGCTTCATAAGCATAGCCTATAGACTGACTGCCAGAAGTACAAGCTGTATTTGTAGTTATTATTCGACCTCTTAATGAATAAAAGACACTCAAATTTGCGGCACAGGTTTGCGGCATACACTTTATATAAGTTTGAGAATTTATTTTTGATGTATCATTATCATTAATCATAGAATACATATCAAGAACAGAATCCATACTGCCCATACATGAACCATAAGCGATACCAGTTCTTCCATTATGCAATTCTTCAAAAACAGTTCCATCTTCATTCTTTAGACCAGCCATCTCAAGAGCATCTTCTGTAGCCACCAGAGAAAGAAGTGCAACTCTACCCATTCCCCTGATTTTCTTTCTAGGGTAAACAGGCAACTCTTCTTCATAAGGACAAGAAAGGCGTGTATTCATTCTAGTAAACCTTTCCCAATCACTCATATATTTTATACAATTCTTTCCAGATTTTAATTGTGCAAAAGCCTTTTCCCAACTGCGACCTAAAGCACTTAACATACCAGCACCCGTTACAACAACACGGCGGCGACCATCTTCGCGAAGATATTTATTCTCCATATTTTATCAAAAATCCTCAAAAAGTATTTTACAGATTAATTAAGCTATTCCACCATTAACAGAAATAACTTGTCTTGTAATATAACCGGCTTCTTCAGAAAGTAAAAACAACGCCAAAGCAGCAACATCTTCAGGTTTTCCAACCTTTTTCATAGGAACAACAGACAATATCTGTTCTAAAGGAGCTCCTTCAATCATATCAGTTTCTATAATTCCAGGAGCTATACAATTTACAGTTATACCTCTGCTGGCAAGTTCAACGGCAAGGGCTTTTGAAGAAGAGTTGCCTGTTTACCCTAGAAAGAAAATCAGGGGAATGGGTAGAGTTGCACTTCTTTCTCTGGTGGCTACAGAAGATGCTCTTGAGATGGCTGGTCTAAAGAATGAAGATGG
>JAILNT010000443.1 GCA_024691265.1 Treponema sp.
TAAAAAATATTCCTGTTGCTCTTTAACAACCTTTTCAAACATACTGCTTGATTTTTCTTTTTTTGCATTAAATAGAATTCTGTATATTTTTTGGAATTTTGTTTTTTTCTCTTTTTGCTTTATATTCGAGGCACAGGTAATACATCTAAACGGAATTCCTGTGCGTTCCCAGTACAATGTTTCAATAATATCTGCTGCACTAAGATATGGATCCCAAAGACAAATTTCTTTTATATTTAAATGTGAATCTAGTTTTGAACGAACAAAATTAAAAGCTTCTGATATATTTTCATCTTGCGATTTCTCCCTATCATATACAAAATAATCTTTACTATTTTTTATAATTTCATTATTTAATCTTCTTTCTCGAATTATTTCAGCAGGATTAGAAATTTCTTTTTTCTCCTTTCCAAAATCAGATAATAATTCTATATCACAGTTATGAATTTGATCTCGAGCTAAAATAGTCCTTGGTTCTGCATATTGAACACTCACTCTTCCATTGAAATTAATACCATGAAAAAAATTAAAAACATTATCATGGAGAATAAGTTTTTTTTCCAAATCAATTATTTCTGAATTAACATTATTATCATCACCAAGTATAAAACAATGATTTAACGAATCACTAAAAAATTCTACTTTATCAAATCCTGTAATGGTATCATCAAAGTTCGCTTTAACATTTACTTGTAGTCTTCTATTTTCTGACTTTGGATGTCGTTCTAATTTGTAAAAAATTTTAGAATTAGTTTCATCTGAGTGAATATCAAATTTGACTTCTGTGATAGGAAATTGAAAAATTAAATTTCCAATGCGATCATACGTTTTTTCTAAATTAATAGGACAATATTTCATAATATCGATTTTAAGTTTTGTAATTAGTTTTTCAGCGTCTACATTTTCATCAAAGAATTCCTTTTCATTATCAAAAAACTCTATTATGTAATTATCACCCCAATAATTAGGTTTCAAAACATAATTTACAAAAGAAAAATCACGTGTAGTTTTATTGGCGACAAATACTTTAGGTATTAAAGATAAATCTTTAGATATTTGACATTGTTCATCAACAACCAATTTATTTGACTGAATATCCATAAAGATTTGTTTTGCAGTTGAAATTGTCACCCTTTTACGGAGGATTCCTGCAAAATAAGTATCTGATAATATTATTCTTTCTTTATTGATTATTTCAGTTTTTGAATCAAAATTTGTTTCTAATTCATCAAAGCAAAATAATGCAAAAAAATTTTTTGCTGTTTTTGTTACTTTATCGAATATAAAAATTTGCGTAATCTCACACCCTTGATAAAAACCTATTGTTCCAGGTTTAAGAAGCAAATCGAAATCACTATTTGCAATTCTAGCTTTTTCGACCTTTGGTTTTGTATTATTCATCTATATCCTCATTTCATGTCTAGAATAATCTTTTCCAAGGCGATTCTTTTTATTTAAATAATCTATATCTCTAATCAAAGAATCACTCATAGTACAACCGAAAAGAGTGTCACCTTCTTCTTTGTTAAGATAGATTAATCTTTGAATTCTATTTGCCGGATCTGTTTTAAGCTGTTCATATTTTTCAAATAATACTTCATAATCCATTCTTTTTTGCTTTAAAGTTTCTGCTTCTAAAACTCGAATCTTTTTAAAGTATACACACATGCAAGTAAAATATTTTCTTGCAAATTTATTAACTTCAAGTTTTTTATCTTGATATTTTAGTAAAACATCTCGTGTATATTTTTTAAGGTTCTCGTCAAAAAGAACATTTTTTACATCCAATACCACAGATACCGATTCAACAGCACACTCATCTTCATTTTTTGCAAATTGTTTGTTAAATTCGAGACTGATTGGTTTATTTCTATGTTGTAAGATATTTCTTAATTCGTACATTACCTTATATTCATCATTTTCTTCAAATAACGAATGTCTGACATTCTCAGTTTCTTCAAATATTTTTTGATCAAATAAACTATCTTTTAATATTTTATTTGTGTGATCCAAAAAACTTGAACAGGAAGTTAGAAAATTAGTAAGAACTCTGATTATGTATCTCTCATTTTTTGAATATGAAACTGTATTTAAATCAGATAATGCAAATGAATTTACCAAAATACTATGAAGACTTTTTTCAAAATCAACGAAGTTTTCCTTTAGAATATCAAATGATTCCTCTATTCCTAAAACAGCATTCAAATATTCGTAAGTACTAATTGCTGATTCAGCTTCTTGCTCTGAGATATATGTTCTCGTATGAGGAAGCCAACCATGAAAACCAAAAAAATATTTTGTCTCCACTTTTACAACTCCCCTCTAAACGCTCTGGCCAATATTGATTTTTTTAGCAGGGCGATTTGGTCTAGAACGGTTTGGGCGGCTTCTTTGGCACGGGATTCTTTTTCCAGTACGGTGTCTAGGAAATTGACAATTGATAGTTGATAATTTAGAGGTGGCACTGGAATTGTAAGTTCTCTTAAGCCTTTTATTGGGACAGTTAATTGTGCGGTTCCTGTCGCTATTGAAGTTGCCTTTTGATACATCTCATTTGATTGCAAAACATACCACAAATATCTTGATGAAATTAATTTTGAAGGTTTCAACAAAGCCATGTGTCTCTGAAAGCAAAAAGCTCTATCAGAATCAACCAACACAGGAATTCCATATGAACCTACGATTGTATAAAGAACATCTCCCGTTTTGGGTTTTCTAGTCTCTGACAGTGAATCATAATAGTCATTCGGAACATATCTTGTATTATCAAATGAAAGAAATCCTGTATTAACATTTGAGATTACAAGAAAAGGAATTCCAGATTCTGCCTTTGGCGGTGGCATATGATCACCATCGAAAATACTCTCACAAACTTCTCCAAGTTTTTTTTCTTCCCAATTCTCAATTGTTAATTCTTCATTATCAATTTTTAGTTGTCCGGTGAAGGCTTTGTGCAGGATGGCGGCCTTGCGGGTTTCGAAGCTGTCTACTACGGATTGGGCTTTTTCTTTTGCCTGGTCCAGTTTTGAAAATAAAGACTCTATGGAATTGACAATTGATAATTGAGAATTGAGAGGTGGGAGAGGGACTAGATATTTTTTTAACCATTCTGTACTCATATTTAATTGAGCAGTACCTTTAGAATTTTTTATGCAATCATTGAGAAATTGTGGCAGTCTTAAATAGAATGCAAAAAATTTTTTTTCTACATTATTCTGCAAAGGTCTTAAACAACCCACTCGTTGATTAAGAGCGGCTGGCAAATAATCTTTTGGTAATAATGCAATACGACCTACATTCCCTGTAAGAGAAATCAATAAATCATTTTCAAATAATAAATATGGTTTTATTTCATTGTTATATTCTTCTGGATAAAAACAAGGTTTTAAATCTTCGATATACCCATCTTGTACATTTGTAATTCTAATAACTCGAATACCTGAGGAAACATAGTTATCACTTTTAAAAGCATATCCATTTAAAACGTTGAATATATCCCCCAATCGCACCCACTTCCAGCCCTCCGGCAAAGCATAAGGAGCATCTATCTCTTTCTCATCAATCTCAACTTTCTTAGCCAATTTTCAATTCTCCATTGTAAATTCTCAATTCTCCATTATCCATTATCAATTCTCAACTGTCACCTATCAACTTTCCTAAGTTCCTTAACCACATCCTTAATCAAATCTGCGGCCATTTCCAGCTGGGCGATTGCGTCTTCGGCGCTTTCGATTGGGTCGGGTAAATCTTCGTAGTCAAGGATGCTTTCGTCGCGGATAAGGCCTAGGTCAAGGCTGTTTCCTTTTTGGGAAATCTGGTCGCGGGTAAAGCTCTTCCAGCGTTCGTCTTTTATGGCTTTGCGGTCTTGAGCGGTGTAGGCTTTGATGAAGTCTGCAAAATCTTCTTTTTTGAGGGGATTTGTTTTT
>JAILNT010000019.1 GCA_024691265.1 Treponema sp.
AATCGTGATTTCTTTAAAAGTGGAGCTATTGTTACTGATATAAGTGGCGTTAAAGGTATTTTTGAAAAAGCTTTACCATCTATTCTTCGTTCTGATATTGATTTTATTATAGGTCACCCTATGGCTGGTGGTGAAAAAGAAGGTTATGCAGCTTCTGATGCTAGATTTTTTATTAATCATAACTATATTCTTATTCAGGAAGCTTTTAACAAGCCTGAAAATGTTGAATTAATGCGTGATTTGGTAACAGCAATGGGATTTACGCGTATAACAGAAACCACATGTGATATTCATGACTACAAAATTGGCTTTACTTCCCAGCTCTGCCATGTAATTGCATCTGCGTTAGTAGAAAGTGCAGAAGATGAACAGATTACTGCATTTGGAGGAGGTAGTTTTGAAGATTTAACCAGAATTGCCATGATAAATGCACCTTTGTGGACAGAACTTTTTATTTCAAATAAAGAAAAGCTTGTTGCACATATAGAAAACTTTGAAAAACAGATGGATTCTTTCAAAAAAGCAATTGCTAGTGAAGATAATAATACATTAAAAGCTTTATTGGAGGATACAAGAGAAAAGCGAATTAGAATGGGTTCTATAAGAACTGTGATAAATAAAAAATAGTATTTACAACTGCATTTGTCTATAAACTCTGAAATTGACACCATAAGCTTCATTTTATATAATGAAAGAATATGACTGATCAGCAATTACTAGATGGCGCAATTCGCCGTGTACCTGACTTCCCAAAGCCAGGTATTCTTTTTTATGACATTACTAGCGTTCTGGCTAACCCTAAAGCGTTCAAGTATTGTATTGACCGCATGGTTGAAATCTATAAAGACAAGAACATTGGTGGAATTGCCTGCATAGAGTCTCGTGGTTTCTTATTTGGTGCTCCATTAGCTGAGCGATTAGGTATTCCTATTGTCCTTATTCGTAAAAAGGGTAAACTCCCTGGAAAGGTATATTCATGTTCTTATGCCCTTGAGTATGGAACTGCTACTGTAGAAGCTCATATTGAGGACATTAAAAAAGATTGTCACTATGTTGTTATAGATGACCTTGTAGCTACGGGTGGAACCTTCTCTGCTGCAAAGAATCTTCTTGAGCAGGGTGGTGGAATTGTAGATGAATTCTTTGGTGTCATAGGACTTCCAGATTTGAACTATGATAAAGCTTTAGCACCTACAAAAGTTACCACATTAATTAATTATTCTGGTAAATAAATCTAAAGATTTGATATAAAGCTGTCCTTCTAAGGACGGCTTTTTTTTGCACATAAAAAAAATCGCCTTAAGTATCAAAACAGTAGAATAGAGAGGGCTACCGTATGCTAAAAGATACTTAAAGCGAAAAAGAGAGTAACAATTTCTGTTGAAGAAAAATGTTACTCTGAATTTAACTTATTCTTATGCTTTGGTCAATTCTTTTTTTTAAGAATTTTTGAAGTCTGATGTTCTTTAAAACATAAATATCCTGTTATAATGCCTGTGTATTTATTAGAATTTAATTTCTACAATTTGACTGTCTAGGATAGCTTCTTTTGAACATATCATATATTTATAGCCATCATCAAAGGAAAGCCTTTTAAAGATATATTCGGGGTCATAACCAATATTACCTTTTAGCAAATCTATCATATTTACGTCAGCTGCTTTTACATAGCTTTCCATTTTTGTCCAGTTATCCAAATCCTTTTCATTATTATTTGTTATGTATTCCACATCACAACCTATTGGAGTAGAAGAAATTGCACACATAACTTTTTCTTCTGAATGAGAAAGACTGAAATGAATGTCCTCATGATGCTTAAAACATGGTTTACCATTTTCAGCGTGGACAAGTTCTAAATCAGATTCTTTATAACCTGCTTCTTTTAGTGCATGCGATAGTAATAAACCTGTGCCTAATGAAAGTTTTTTATCCTTTTCTGTTTTGTATGCATCAATCTTATTTTGCCTGTATGTAGGAACAGCTTTATATAAAGACTCAAATTTCTCTTTATCATTCAATGCTTTTGTATCTGCTATGTATATTAGAGTTTTCATATTTCACCTCTTACCCCTTATGATATAGCAGAAAAGCATAAAAAAAAGCTCCGACACAAAAAAATGTATCGAAGCTTTTGCAATTAAGTAAAAGTACCTAATTCAATTTAGAAAATTAATTAGTCCTTCTTGAGGTGAATTGCGAAACCACCAATTTCTTTATCAAGGTAAACAACCTTCAATGGTGACTTTCCTGGTTCTCCAAGATAGCTTGCTGTTTCCATTATAGGATTAAAGCCAAACTGCTTGAGGTATGCCAAAGCACGGTCAACATTGTGTGTAAGAACAGAAAGGTGTCCGTTTGTTCCTCTTCCTGGCTTCTTCATGATTTCAATCTGTGTATCAGCGAAGATTGATGAGTTGCCAACTTTCTTTGCAAGTCCGAAGAGTGCGAATGTGTCAGCAATTTCATTTGCCTTAGCTTCATCAGCTGCATTGATACCAACATGTTCAATCTTGAAACCATGCATAGCCTTTACAGCATCTTTACAAATCTGAGTGATTTCGTCCCACTTTTCATTGTTGATAAGGTCTGCCTTAACCATCCATGTTCCACCCATGCAGAAGATATTCTTTCTTCTTGCATATTCTGAAAGGTTCTGAGTATTTACTCCACCTGTAGGCATGAATGTGCACTGTGGGAATGGTCCACCGAGAGCATCAATCATCTTTACACCACCAACAACTTCTGCTGGGAATAACTTGATATGTGTGAGGCCAAGAGCCAATGCAGCTTCAACTTCTGTAGGATTTGCAACACCTGGCATTACAGGAATGTTGTTATCGATACAATATTTAACTACGTCTTCTTTATATCCTGGGCTTACGATGAATTTTACACCAGCATTCTTAGCACGTTCTGCCTGTTCAACATTAATTACAGTTCCTGCACCAACGAGCATTTCAGGACAAGCTTTTACGATTGCTTTAATAGCATCTTCAGCTGCAGCTGTGCGGAATGTAACTTCTGCTGCTGGAAGTCCACCAGCGATAAGTGCCTTAGCAAGAGGTACAGCCTTTGCTGCGTCATTGATGGCTACAACTGGAATAATACCAATGTCACGGAATTGTGTGAAAACGTCTGCCATTTATTAACTCCTAAAAAACCGCATTTTGCGGAATGATAACAAAAGAATTGTATATATGAAATAATAGCGAAATGGTCTTATTTTGTACAGTCAAGTTTTTGTACAAAGCTGTCTGTATAACGTTTTTATGCTAATACTGATTTTTTTATACTTAACAGTTTTCTTTAGCAGTTAGTAAAAATCCCTAATGTCAGCTAATTTTTTCTATGCAATAAACATTAGGGATAAAAATGAATAGAATAGTATAAAAGGGTTTTATTTGAAGTTTAATTCCAGTTAGATTCTCTATAAGATTTTTCAATCTGTCTTTCTGTTTCATCGTCAAGAAGATAGAAAAAATCTAAACCTGTTCGCTTTTCAAGTTCATCTATACTTAAAGCATAATTCCAGTAAGAGTCTGAAACTTTAGCATTAGGAAGTAGAAAAGCCACAGCTATTACAGAATCTCCCATAGGAGCAAGTAAAGCTTTATAATAATATTCAGGAACAACAACTTTATTAGCTCCTATTGTCTTGTAAGAAGAAGCCGGTTTATCTAATAAAGGTCCGCTAACAACATAAATAGCACCAAATTTATTAGCCCATTTTCGTGTTTGTTCTTCAAGATTTTTCCAGATACCTCTGTTGAATGCTGGAACTTGGGGACTCATGTTACTCATATTAAAAGAATCTTGCATGGCTTGTGTACTGAAAGACATGTCCCCTGCTGGAGCTAAATGTCCTCTGTCATAGCCACTTCTTGTATAATCTCCTGGAGTTGCACTTTTTGTGGAAATATTTTTATCCTCATGAAAATCATTAGACCTTTCAGATTCTTTTGTAAGCTCATCTTTAGTAAGGCAATAAGCTACCCATTCTGCCTGCTCATAATCTTCTCTGTAGCAGAGTGTAAAGCCTGAATATTTATGGATTTCATGACCTTGTGGAAGTTGTTTCCCTTCTGCAAGAGCTTTTGTTCCCTGACATAAAGGTATTTCAAGTCCAATTGGAAGATTTCTAGTAACGACCGGTAAGTGTTTATCCGTTTCATCATACACAGGAGCTTTATTTCCTGCCGGTTGAGAGTTATTGCCTTTTGGAATATTTGTTTTTGCAGTAGTTATGGTGCTTTCAATAGAACTTTCTATTGAATCTCCCATAGAGCTTAACATGCTATTTAGAAGTTCAGGATTTGTTTTCTGTAAATAGAAATAACAAACAGCTCCTAAAATAATGAAAATAAAACCAAACCAGGGTTTATTTTTTCTGTTTCTTTTACTTGATTTGCTTTTTCTTGTTGCTGATTTCTTTGTTGATTTATTAGCCATAAAATTTATTATAACAAATAATATGTCCTTGTAAAAGAAAGGTTTTTATTGACATAACTATATTTTAAAATGCAAAATTAGATTATAGGAGATTATAAAATGGCTGATGGAAATACTTCTGTATTTGAAAATGTAAATAAGCTTGTTTCTTACGGATTAAAAACCGGTCTTTTAGAAAAAAATGACGTAATCTATGCAAAAAACATGTTGCTTTTAAATCTTGGCTTAACAGGATTTGAAACAGCAGAGCAGGCAAATGAATTACCAGAAGTGTCTGAAACAGATTTGGAAAACATTTTGAAAGTTCTTGTTGATTATGCTGTAGAACATAATTTAACAGGTGGAGAAACTGTTGTTTATAGAGATTTATTCGATACAAAATTGATGGCATGTCTTGTAGACAGACCTTCTAATATCATAAACAAATTCTGGAAACTTTATAAAGAAAGTCCTAAAAAGGCAACTGATTATTTCTATAAATTCAGTCAGGATACAGACTATATAAGACGTTACCGTGTTTGTAAAGACTTGAAATGGAAAACTCCAACAGAATATGGAGATTTAGACATAACAATAAATCTTTCAAAGCCTGAAAAAGACCCAAAAGCTATTGCTGCTGCAAAAAACATGAAGCAGGGTGGATATCCTCAGTGTCTTTTATGTAAAGAAAATGTCGGTTATGCAGGGCGAGTAAATCATGCTGCCCGTGAAAATCACAGAATAATACCTCTTAAGCTTGCTGGTGAAGATTGGGGATTTCAATATTCTCCTTATGTTTATTATAATGAACATTGTATTGTATTTAATTATAAACATACACCAATGCTTATTTGTCAAAAGACATTTGAACGTCTTTTAGATTTTATAACTCAATTTCCTCATTACACGCTCGGAAGCAATGCAGATTTACCTATAGTAGGTGGTTCTATACTTACTCACGACCACTTTCAGGGAGGTGCTTATGAGTTCCCTATGGCAAAGGCTGAAATTGAAAAGGAAATCTGTATAAAAGGATATGAAGACGTAAAGGCTGGAATTGTAAAATGGCCTATGTCTGTAATCCGTATCACAGCAAAAGATTCTTCAAGATTAGTAGCTTTAGCAACTCATATACTTGAGAAATGGCGTGGATATACAGATGAAAAAGCTTTTATATTTGCAGAAACGGAAGGTGAAAAACATAATACAATTACACCTATTGCCCGCCGTAGAGGTGATTTATTCGAGCTTGATTTAGTATTACGTAATAATATAACTACAGAAGAAAATCCTTTAGGTGTATATCACCCTCATGCAGAATTGCATCATATCAAAAAGGAAAATATTGGTTTAATAGAAGTAATGGGACTTGCAGTTCTTCCAAGCCGTCTCAAAAAAGAGCTTTCTGATTTAGGAAAAGCTATTGTAGAAGGAAATGACATAAGTCATGATGAAGTGCTTTCGAAGCATTCAGAATGGGTTAAAGCATTTTCAAAAAGTTACAGCAAAATAGATTCTTCCAATATAGATGAAATTTTAAGAAAAGAAACAGGAATTGTCTTTAGCCATGTACTTGAACATGCTGGCGTGTACAAATGTACAAAAGAGGGAAGAGAAGCATTTGATAGATTTATAGCTACTCTATAGTATAAAATAATAATATTTTTTATTGGCTTCTATATCGTAACGATACAGAGGCCATTTTTTTTTACTGTGAATTAGTGGGAATTCGTTCGATAATATTTAAATATGAAAGTCTTAAAAAGAAATTTTGCAGTAAGAGTGATTTTTTCTTTAGTCTATTTAGCATGTTTAGTTGTGGTGCTTTCTAAAGCAATTTTATTTTTCAAAACTGGATTTACATTATTAAATACTGTCACAATTATTTTTGCATTACTTTCAATTTTATTTATATTAATAGCTTCTTTTAAACTTATATTCGGATACCTAAAATATGATGAAGAAAAACTTGTCGTATTTGATGGACACGCAAAACATATTATTTATTTCAAGGATATAGAATATCTGAAGAAAACAAAAGGATTTACCTGGTCTATACTAATACATGATAATTCCAGTTTCAAGCAGATATTCATACCTGTAAAATCAGAAAGTGTAAAATTTAAAAACTTCTGGAATACTGTTACTGTAAAGAATCCAAAGGCGAAGCTTCTGTAATTATTTTCATATATGAATCAAGAAATGCTAACATAAATTGTTGTATATCATTAAAATATTTCTTTTGAAAAATACAAGCTTCTTTACCTATATAGCGAAAATGCCAGCATTCCCACTTATAGCCAGTTTCTTCTTCATAGCCATAAGGAAAACTTAAACTCCAGCCATAATCTGCTGCATGCTGTGTAAGCCATTTACATTCATCTGTAGTTGCATAAGTTTCACTTATAGAACCAAAATCAACAGAAGTACCTAATTGATGCTGGCTTGTACCCGGTCTTGAAGATTCCCTATCAGCTTCTTCTTTTCCATCTATTTCAACCCAACGGTTATACACTGTCTTTTGGTAGTCATAAGACCTGTAAGAAGAAGAAACATGTAGTGTAATATTTTCTTTTTTTGCAGCAATAGCCATAAGAGCAAGATTATATTCAGCCATTTGTCTTAATTCCAGATTACGGCTTATAACATAACCTCTGTTCTCTTTTTGTAGAGAAACTAAATCTTTAGGTTCGTAGCCGTCAGGAAGATAATGCTGCTTATCGCATAGAGTAAGTAAAGATACACCGTCTTTTGTTGTTTTCTTATAGATTTTTACAATGTTCTTTAAATCTTGCAAAAAGTCATCTATATTTTCTGTAGTTATTGTTTTTGATAGTTCATTTTGTGCACGAAAACTTAAACTTGAAAGAGCATTTTTTACTTTTATTATTTCCTGCTCCTTTGCAAGAACCTTTTGCTCTTCAATTTCTTTCATCTTCAACTTAGAGATTCTTTCAACTCTGCATTTCGAGATTATGCCTAAAACTATACCAAAAATTAAACAGGTACAAATAAAAATACCTAGTTTCTTCAATAAAATTATGCGTTTCTTGTAATCAGTCAATTTCTGTCACCGAATGAATAAAAAAGAATGTATCAGAGAATCCTGTAGCATCTATAACTTTTTTTGCAGATTCTGAAGGATTCATAAAATAAAGCTTGTTACCAAATATTTCTCCCTCGTTATAAACAGCCATAAAAACACCCATACCGGTTGAATCAATAGCCGTTACATCTGATAAGTCTACAACTACGGCAGAATCCTCTATGTAGGTTAATAGTTTAGTTTGTAATTCTGATATTGTATAGGCATTTACAGCTCCAGTAAGTTCTATCAG
>JAILNT010000106.1 GCA_024691265.1 Treponema sp.
TGTATTTTTAAGGAGAGGTATGTATAAGCGTTATTATGAGGAGTTTGGATATCTTTAATAGTGTGCTGATATCTTAATGAATATGAAGGACTATAAAAAGTTTTCTCTACCAGCTATTTTATTTGTTGCAGGTTTAATAATACTTGTAGGGATTTTTTCAAATATAAATGCTTTTTCATTAAAAGCCATAAGTCTTAAATTTTTTGTTCTTTGGTTTGAAGTTCTTTCCATCTATTTAGTTTTATGGTTTCCTTTTTATTTTTGTAATAAAAAAGGTTTCCATGTAGAAGAGACTTCTGTAAAAAAAGCTTTGTGGATATGTGCTGCCATATATTGTGCTATTGCAATTTTTACAACTTTTGGACTTTTAATTTCTGCTATGCGTATTGATGTTGCAATTCTTGTAAATTTTCTTATCTTTTTTCTTTTCATATTGAATATTTCATTAGCTCTTTCATGGCAAAATCATTTATATAAGTCGTTTTTGTCAAAAACTGAGCCTAGAAAAAATATAGAAGAAAATCTTCTTACTAGAATTGCGATTTCTTTAGATTCTCTTGCTGAGCGTTCATCTACACTTTCTAGCTCTTATGATGAAGAAAAAGAAAGAATTAAGCAGTTACCTTTGTTAGCACGTTCTTTACCAGCTACAACAATGACAGAGGCTGCTGTTATGGAACAGAATATTATGAGTAGGCTTACTGCTTTTACAGCTGCTTATGAGAAAGTTCTTTCTGGTAGTGAAACTGACGTGAAGTCTTTTAGACAGACTTTGAGTGATTTGGAATCTCTTATAAATCAGCGTGCAAAAATGAAATAAAGGGCTGTTTTCATAAAAATATAAAAAATATTTATTTTTTTTATAAAAAAGACTAGACATAGATATTATATCTGTGATATAGTTAACACATCGCACGGGGGCGTAGCGAAGCTGGTTTATCGCGCTGGCCTGTCACGCCGGAGATCGAGGGTTCGAGCCCCTTCGCTCCCGCATAAGGCAGTTGATGAAAGTCGTCAACTGCTTATTTTTTAGTTTATGGCGTCTTACCCAAGTGGTAAGGGACTGGTCTGCAAAACCACTATGCATCGGTTCGATTCCGATAGACGCCTATGACTTTTACAAGGACGTCTTTTTGGCGTCCTTTTTTTATGCTTAAATAAAAAAAAGCAGTAAGATATATAATCCTACTGCTTTTTTTGTTATGCTTTTAGCCGTGGTAATAATTCTACTAGATTTTTTACAAAGTCTTTTCTTTCTCTGTCAGATAAAAAATTTAGATACATTTCTCCATGTTTATTTGTTACGATTTTTAATGTGCTTACAGAAGTATCACCTTCGTAAGCTAAAGTTGGTAAAGCAAGTATGTCGTCTAATGGTATATATTTTCCATCAGCAATACATGCATTTTCATATATACCTGCTGTTTTTTTAGAAATAGTATCTCTTACCATAATTTCTAATGCAAATATTGAACATGCACACATTATAAAATTCATAAAAAGACCAAGATTTCTTATGAGTGTTACGGTAATTAAAATTGGTACAAGGCAAATTATCATATAGAAAATTCTTGTATCATGTTTTTCACTTTCATATTTAATTTTTCCTGCTTTTTCTAGCCATTTCTTTTTTCTTAAAGGATAGCTGGCAAGTAAAATTACATATAATATATACGATACGATACATATATATTTACCTATAGATTCCATTTCTATATTATTCATAAGACTTAAAACTCCTAGTAATTATTATATAGTTGTATTTAACCATACTTCCAATGTTTTTTTTGCGGATTCAAAAGCAAGCGGAAGATTTTTTATATCCTCAGTATTATTTACTTTTATCCATTTCATTCCTGAGACTTCACTTTTCTGTACTGTTATATTTGCATTTTCTGGTAATTCGGCTGTAAAGAATAAATCACAAGTTTTATATATAAAGTTTTTATATTCATAAGTATTTGGAAAACTACATATATATTTTATGTTTACAGGTTCTATACCTATTTCTTCTCTACATTCTCTTTTTACAGCTTCTTCTGCACTTTCGTTTGGGTCTACAAATCCACCAGGAAAAGCTAAAAAGCCTTTTCTTGGTTCTTTGGCCCTTATTTCAAAAAGAACATTCTTGTCTTTGTCTGTAAATATAACTCCAACAGCGGCTGCGACATTATTGTATAAATCGAAACCGCAATCTTTACATATCCATTTTCTGTTATCCTTGTATGTTATGTTTTTTGAATTACAGATAGGACAGTATATAAAATCATTTGCCATAACATTAAAAATAGCGTACAGTTTTTTTTCTTGCAAGGGTTTATCTATGGAAAGTCCGGCGATAAAATTGTATACTGTGCGGCATACCATTATGCTTAGACTAAAATGTTTTTTATATATTAGTATTATTTCTATGGTTTTCTCTTCGTGTGGAAATAAAAGTGAAAGCCATACTTCTAATGTTTTTACATTGACAGATGATGAAGTTAAGAGTGTAAATATTTCTCTTGAAAATGTGCAGAATCTGGATTTCTGGAGTGATTACCCAGATGAAGTGCTTGCAAATGAACTTGTTAAAAGAATGTCTGATGAAGAGCTATTGGCACAGATGTTTATGTTCGGTTGGGCAGGTGCTGAGCCTAGTTTTCTTTTGCGACAATGGGTAGAACAAAGAGGTCTTGGTTCTATAAAGGTTTTTGGTTGGAATACAGATGATATACATCAGGTTGCAAAGAGTATAACTATATTGCAGCAGATGTCTCAGGATAGACCTCTGAAAATACCTCTTTATGTGGCAACAGATCAGGAAGGCGGCTGGATTCGTCATGTAAAAGGTGAAACTTCTATAACACCAGGAAATCTTTCTATAGGTGCTTCAGGTTATCCTATGGATGCATGGTATACAGGCTACTATATAAGCATGGAATTACGTGCACTTGGTATAAATATGAATTTTGCTCCTACAGTTGATTTGTATTCCAATAGAAATTCCACTGTTATAGGTCCTCGCTCATTTGGAGAAAATCCTGATTATGCTGGTATTCTTGGAGCTGCCTTTTCTGCAGGAAGTGAAGCTGCTGGTGTAATTCCAACTGCAAAGCATTTTCCTGGTCATGGTGATACAGGTCTTGATTCTCATGGACGTTTACCTGTTATTGATATTGATGCAGACACTTTTGAGAAACGAGAGCTTGTGCCGTTTAAGTATCTTATAAAAGAAAAGATTCCAGCTATAATGAGTGGCCATCTTAGCTTTCCTAGTATTGTACCAGATGGAACTCCAGCTTCTCTTTCTAAAGTATTTCTTTCTGATATATTAAGGAAAAGACTTGGTTATGAAGGTCTTATTATTACAGATGATATGATGATGAATGGTGCTACTATGTATGCAGGTAGCCTTTCTAATGCTTATAAACTTGCTATAGAAGCTGGTAATGATATTATTTTATCTTCTACTACAGCCCAGCTTAATGAGCCTTTATGGACTTCAAATCTTTACAGAATGACTGTTGATGAAGAGTTTAGAAATCAGATAAAAGATTCTGCAAGAAGAGTTATATTGAGTAAGCTTCATTATTTTAAGGGGAAGAATTCTGTTCCTTTATATCCTGAATTGGATAAGATAGATGAAAATATTCCTAATAGGGAAGGTCAGTCTTTCTTCCTGGAACAGGCTTGTCGTTCTGTCACTGTATATAAAAAAGGTAAATATTTTCCATTGCCAAGAGATTTCTCTAAAGATAAAAGAATCTTACTAGTTGGTCCTATAGATGCTTTTTTTACAGAAGCTAAGAAAACTTATGAGGGAACAAATATCTTTAAGTTTGATGATAATCCAGGACCTATTCATATAGATTGGATGTCTAAAAGAGTAGGCCCTATGGCAAGTAATTATGATTTAGCTATTGTGTGTGTAGATGACGAGGGAAGTGCAGAGATTATAAGTAAGCT
>JAILNT010000031.1 GCA_024691265.1 Treponema sp.
AACATTATCTCATCAATAATTTTAAAAATATCACACACTTCAAAATCTGTTAAAGATATATTTACAGATACAGGAGTTACAGGAAGCCCTTTATTTATACGCTGCCTTAAAGATTTTGCTATTTGCTCTATAACATATATATCAAGCTTATAGCAAAGTCCGCTTTCTTCTAAAGCCGGTATAAATATATCAGGTGGCATAAAGCCATGATTTGGGTCATTCCATCTTGTTAAAGCTTCTATTTCACATAAACGCCCCGTAAGACTTCTAATTATAGGCTGATAATAAATCTCTATATATTTATTTCTAGTAGCTTTGTCTATATTGTTTTGCACATATTGCTTTAATTCCAATTCATTTCTTAATTTTTCTGTATATATTTCATAATAAGAAATAGAACTTTGTTTTACTGTATCACAGGCAAGCATTGAAAGTTCACAGGCAAGATTTGCCTTTTCATCTTTTCGCCATTCATATATACCAGCTGTTATCCATAGTTTATAAGTATCATATAAATGAAGAACTTTCTCATGAATCTTTTCTATTTTTTCAATGACATTTTCATCTTCATATAAAGCAATAAAACGGTCACCAGAAAATCTTGAAACATTTTCTTGTCCGAATTCTTCTTTTAGAATTATTCCTATTTTTTTTATACATTCATCACCTGTTTTAGGACCAAAGGCAGAATTAAATAACTTGAATCTTGCAATATTAAAAGCTAGCAGGTATTTTTTACCGTTTATATTTTTTTTAATTGCAAACCTTCTCTTTTTTTCAAGAATGTTAAAAAAATGATTCCTTGTATATAAACCTGTAAGGTTATCTATATAGCTATCTGTAATCCTTGAATTTGGGAGAGTTATAAAAATATAGTAAAGTTCACCTAATTCTTCATCGTCTACAACTTCCCAAAAGTCTTCTACATAGGAAAAAGAATTATCCTTATTTTTAATTCTAAAAATTACGTGGTCAAAAGTACGAATGTTTTTAGAAAGATTATGGCGTATAGTTTCATCAGCAAGCTTTACATCTTCAGAGTAGAGAATGTTTTCAAAATTTTCTCCCCTTAATTTTTTAAAAGATTCAATATCTTTGCAGCCAAATAAGTTTAAAGCTTTTTTATTTGCGTAAATAACATCTCTTGTTTCATCAGCTTTGTAAACAATAACTCCGCCTGGCATGTATTCGACATTTTCAAATCTGCTGTTATCCTTTTTCATTGTATCTTTCTCCCACTTTTTAATGGTCAGAATTACACATTGAATTATATAGCAGAATATAGCGGAAAAAAGCTTGCTTAATAAAAAAAGGCTTGATATAAAAAGAAAATATCAAGCCAGTTAATTTATTTAGATTTTGAATTCATCTATTTGATGACCAATTTGAACAATAGAGTCTTTCATTCTGTTTGATAAATCAGAAAGAGTTGAACCTGTTTGATTTATCTGATAAGCACCACTACTCATTTCTACAACACTATCTTTTATTATGCCTGTTGATTGAACAAGGCTTTCAACCTGTTGAAGAATCATATCTTTCTGCTGAGTCATACTTGAAGAAGCATTCTTTACTTCAAGAGTCGTGTTACTCATGATATTTAAGCTATCAAATATTTGTTTAGAACCTTCCTGCTGTTCACTCATGGCAAGCTTTATTTCTTGTACAAGTGAATCTGTTTTTTGAATCTGTTCTGATACAGATGAAAATATTCGGCTTGAACTGGAAGTATCTTTTACAACATTATTTATAGTATCAGTTATATGTTTTAGCTGATTTTTTATTTGACTTGACTGACCTGTAGAAGTTTCTGAAAGTTTTCTTATTTCGTCTGCAACAACTCTAAAGCCGTTTCCAGCATCTCCTGCATGAGCAGCTTCTATTGCAGCATTCATAGCAAGAAGTTTAGTTTGACTTGCAATATTTGCAATTACACTATTTGCTTCCTGAAGAAGTTTTGACTGCTCCATAATATCCATAATGTCTTTATCAACATTTTTCTGGAGTTTTACGCCTTCCTGCGAATCCCT
>JAILNT010000033.1 GCA_024691265.1 Treponema sp.
AGTATACTCCAATTTAAAATGTAATTATAGAGTTTATATATAATCACTACAATTTATATAAAATAAAACATTTCTATTAATTGCGTCTACAGTATATATGAAAAATATTAAGTTACTGTTGAAGTATTATGCATATTTATGTATAATTATTTGCATATATATACGTCCATATATAAGTTTCAAGTCGTTGTTAAAAAACATATAAGGGGTTTTACAGTATGGATAAGTTACGTATACTTTTGGCAAAAGGCCGTATTTATGAATCAGTTTATGAATTATTAAGTGATGTTGGAATCTCTATATATCTTCCTGACAGAACTTATTTTCCTATAACAAACCAGAAAGACCTTGCTTTTCAGGTTGTAAAACCACAAATTGCAAGTGCTTTACTTGCAGGCAATAAGGCGGATATAGGCTTTAGCGGAAAAGATTGGGTATATGAAAATGGAGTTCAAGATAAGCTCGAAGAAATCATGGACCTTGGTTTTGACCCCGTTCGTATTGTAGCTGCTATTCCTGATACTGTTAATTATGATGCATTAATAAAAAATCCTTTAACTATTGCAACTGAATATCAGAACTTGAGCAAAGAATGGGTTGAAAAGAAGAACATAAAAGGAACTATATTCCGCACATGGGGTACAAGTGAAGGTTTTGTTCAGGATAATGAAAATTCTATTGCACAGATTTTAATTGATAACACAAGTACAGGTTCTTCATTACGTGCAAACCACTTAAAAATAGTAGATACCCTTATGGAATCATCTACCCGTATGTATGCTTCAAAAGAAGCAATGAAAGACCCTGAAAAAAAGCAGAAGATAATGGAACTAAAAATGCTCTTTGAAACTGTTCTAAATGCAAGAAACAAGGTAATGCTTGAAATGAACGTTTCTGAAGACAAGTTCGATTCTCTTGTAAAAGCCCTTCCAAGTATGAGAAGCCCAACAGTAAGCCCTTTATTTGGTGGCAACGGCTACGCTATAAAGATTGCGGTTACAAAAGAAGACGTACCTACATTACTTCCTAAATTACACTCTTTAGGTGCCACTGATATAGTTGAATACGAACTTCGTAAGGTAATGTGTTAAAATGCAGCAAAGAATAGCAAGTATAGAAAGAATTACCGGAGAAACTAAAATATCTTTAACATTAAATCTTGATGGTTCTGGTAAATACGACGTAAAAAACCCTATTGGATTTTTTGAGCATATGTTAAAGTCATTTTGCAAGCACGGACTATTCGATTTAACGGGAAGTCTTGAAGGTGACCTTAATGTTGACCAGCACCATCTTATAGAAGATACGGGTATCGTCCTCGGAATGTGTTTTGCTAAAGCCCTTGGAGATTGTGCCGGAATATTTAGAAGTGGTAGCTTTCTTTACCCTATGGACGAAGCCTTACTTCGTGCAGCTGTAGATTTCGGAGGCAGACCTTTCTTAGTTTGTAATGCAGAACTCAGTAATATTCCACTTGTAAGCATTGGAGCTGATGGAAAATATGCAAGCTTTCAAACAGATTGCTTTGATGATTTCTGGAACGGATTCGTACAAAATGCGAGATGCAATCTTCACCTAGACACCTTACGCGGCAGAAGTGACCATCACAAAATGGAAGGGCTATTTAAAGCTGCAGCCCGAGCTATGCGTAGTGCAATTGAAATAGACCCAAGGCGACAGGGAACAATTCCAAGCACCAAGGGTATTATTGTATAGAAGCTATTTTCTTAATACTTTCCAGTCTGGACCTTGTGATGTAGGGAATATTTGAACACGGCTTTTCATCTTTTGGGCATTTTGCACAAAATAGATGAAATCTGTGGCATATTCACTCATTACATCGTCTGGATGATAATGTAATTGTACAGTAGATGTTTTTCCCTCCGCAGTACATTGACCTATAGCACCATTCATTCTAATAACATCTTCTGCTAAAGGAATCAATTTTTCCAAATGTTTTTTTGAATACATAAGATTTACAAAATCTATTTGTAACTTTTCAATTTCCTCAACAGGCAATTCTTCAGGGACAGCTCCGCTAGAAGCCACAGCCGCAGTAGAACCAGCTTTATCAAGATGTTTTCTTTCAATAAACGCTGCAAACTCCTTAAAAAAAGCACTAGCTTTCATATGTAAAGGATAAAGCATAGCCATAAACCAAGGGACAGCCCTCCCCTGTGTATAAAAAAGATTTACAGCACGAGCAAGAGAACGAGCCTTTTCTATATCTTTTGCAGGAAAAGTCGTAGATTCTGTAACTTGATAAGGAGGCTTTGTAAGCCAGGTAAGTCCAAGCTCTGTTCCATTTTCATAAAGAGCTGTTCCTGGAAGAACACAAAGGCAAAAAAGCTCCAAATTATTAGGATAAAGAGAAAGGGCAAAATCTATACTTCTTTCAAAGCCCTGCAGGGTATCACCAGGAAGTCCAAATATAAGGTCAAATCCAAAAATTGCACCAGTTTCATTAAGATAGCCAATATTCTTTATAAAAAGTTTTTTATTAAGAGTCCTGTGAACTTTAGCAAGAACTGCTTCATCTGAACTTTGTAAGCCAATTTGAAGACAACATGGAATAGAAGCAAAAGCCTTAGCCAAAGGTTTATCAATAAACTCTGCCCTAGCCTCAAAATAATAAAAAGTATCAGGTGTTTTTTTCGCTATTAACGAAATCATATCCATGGCTCTTTTTTTATCTGCATTATAAGTAGGGTCAAGAACAAATACCTGAGCAACATTTTTTTCAGCAAATAAATCAAGCTCTTTTTCTAGTCGCTCCAAAGGGAAATACTGTATAGCCTTTTCCCCTTTACTTTCATAGCAGTAAGAACACTTAAAAGGGCAGCCTCGTGCTAATTCCCATAAAGCTCCACCGTATTTAGAAACATTAAGAGTGCCATCAAGATATGGAGAAACAAGATTTGAAGGGAGAGGAGGAATAGCCCTTACAACATTTCTTTTTTCCGCTTTTGCACCCTTTAGCCCCGTAAGAGGACTTTTACATTCAACATGCTCAGAAAGATTTTTATTTATTCTATAAACGCCCTGTATACCAAAAGCAAATCCTTCTTTTTCATCTCCAACATCAGCTTTCCCATTTAACACAGCCTCAACAAGTAAAGGAACTGCTTTCTCACCTGCTCCGGCTACAGAAAAATCGAAATATTGAAAATGTACAGGGTCAGCCGTAGCTTCAGGACCTCCAGCCATACAAACAATAGAAGGAGAATATTCTTTTAATTTCTTAGCAACCTCTTCTAAATAGCCTCTATTCCATACATAAATACTTGCACAAAATACAGCCAATTCTCCTGAAGCTTCTTTTGCTTTATTGATTATAGACTTTGCTACATAATCAGCAGAGACATTTTTTTCTTCTCTGGAATAATCCAAAAGGAGAACCTTACATCTATCTTTTGTATGCTCATCACTTTTTATAGCAGAAGCTATACAGGCAGCTCCCATAGGAAGAGCCTGAGGAGATGTTTCTACAAGAATAGTTGAACACACAACAATTTTACAAGTTAAAGAGTCTGCCATATTATATCAATGTCCTCGTTTTCCATTTACCACTAGCAAAACGTCCTATAAATAAAACACTACGTAAAGCCCAGTCTAATACCATAGATATCCATACGCCCAAAGCACAGAATGCAGGAGGCCAAGCAAAGAAATCAACAAGACCAAAAACATTTGTCCACTTAAAAACATAGCTCATACCAACACGTATAAGCCACATGCTTATCATAGATACAACCATAGTATAGGTTGCATCATTTGCAGTACGCA
>JAILNT010000050.1 GCA_024691265.1 Treponema sp.
ACTATATCTAAATTGATAGTGGCATTTTCCCTTGTTATAATTTATTCATAAGGAAGAGGAATATGGATATTTATAAATCTACAAATCAGGAAAAAAAAGCTGGTTTAGTAAGTCTTGTTCTGTGTATTTTCTTTTTTTTTATAGTATTTGTAACTCAAGTTATAATTTCTACAAAAATTATTTTTAATTCGTTTAATATTCACAGTATTTTTTTAGGCTGTTTGAGTCAGCTTCAACTTCTTATTTCTGTAATGCTTGTTATAAAGGGCGGAAATAAAGGTTATAAACTCGAAGTTATACTAAACAGTTTGAGTATTTTTGCTTCAATTATACTAACTGTTAGCTTTGATTTTACATGTGCAATTCAAATCTTTATTTCATCTATGCTGATTTTTATGAGTTGTATTTTGCTTTATCATCACATGAATACGATTCAATCTACAGCAGATGCAATGTATAAAAAAGCTATAACAGATGATTTAACAGGACTTGTAAATCACAAAAACTTTGTATTAAACATTGATGACATAATAAAACAGGCTTCAAATGATACTGCTTTTTCAATAGTATTTATTGATATAGATAATTTCAAAAGAATAAATGATACGCTTGGTCACCAGGTAGGAGATAATTTCCTTATAGAAACTGTCCGTAATATGTTGAAAGTCATATCTCCTGGAGATACTTTAGGAAGAATGGGTGGAGATGAATTTGCACTTCTAGTTCCTGGAAATCAGAATGATACAGATTTATATCGCTATGTACATCGCATATCTGAAGTAGTTGCAGTTCCTTTCTTATGTCAGAATAAAGAATATAATGTAACAGCGAGCTTTGGAATTGCAAGGTTCCCTAAAGATGGAAGAACTGCAAGTGATGTTATCCATCAGGCTGATATGGCTATGTACAGGGCTAAATCTCTAGGAAAAAATAAAATCTTATTTTTTGATGACCAGATGCAAAATGCTCTTGAAAAACGCATGCAGTTAGAAAATGCCTTACAAAAAGCACTTGGTAAAAATGAAATGTACCTTGAATATCAGCCACAGTATTCTGTTTCTGATAAATCTGTTAGAGGCTATGAAGCTTTAATTCGCTGGAATTCTTCTCAACTTGGCATTGTAAGTCCATCTAATTTTATTGGGGTAGCAGAAGAAACTGGAACTATGATTTCTATTGGTGAATGGGTTATAAAAACTGCCTGTGAAGATTTTGGGAAAATAAAAGCAAATGAAAACAGAGTCAATAACACAAAAACAATCATTGCAATCAATATTTCTACAGTTCAATTGAATGACCCAGGTTTTATTGATTTTGTAGAAAATATATTAAAAAATACAGGTATGGAAGCTTCTTGCCTTGAATTTGAAGTTACAGAACGCATATGTGAACTTCCACAGGATACAATAATAAAGGTTTTAAGTGAAATAAGAAGATTAGGAATAAGAATATCACTTGATGATTTTGGAACAGGTTCTTCTTCGCTTAATAATTTAAGAAAACTACCACTTAATTCATTAAAAATTGACACTAGTTTTACTCGCTCTCTTATTGCAGCACCTAGAGATGGCAGCTTGATAAAACCTTTGATAGAAATGGCACATGATTTAAAGCTTCAGGTTATAGCAGAAGGAGTTGAAAAGGTCGAAGAATTAGAATTGCTAAAATCGTATGGCTGTGATTTTGCTCAGGGTTTTCTATTTGGACATTCTGGACCGATAAATAAACTGTGAAGATTTTTAGAGTAAAGAAAGAACATTATTCCCAGATAATTGCATTTCTGGAACCTTATGAAAATATTTGTGTCTCACTAATGGAAAAAGTTCTTGCAGGAGCTGATGGAGTTTATGCATTGGCTCTTACTGATTCAGAACTTGATATAATGGGTGTTTTTTTATTATCAAACAGTGGACTTTTATTACATTGTTTACCATTTGCAGGTCAGCATTCCATGAATGCTAAAAATACTTGCAAATTAGCAATGAAATTACTTTCTCCTTTTTTTACAGAGCATGAAGTATTTTGTGTGAGTGGAGAATATTATGGAACAATATTCATGCAGAATGCCATAAGATTTGCAAATGTTCAGACTGTATTAGAATCTCATGCATATTACCGCATGGAATATGATGAGGATAAGGATACTATAGCTAAAAAAGAAAAAGAAGAAGAAGAGAAGCAAGAAAAAGTTAGAATAAAAGAAGAACGGGAAGATGCTTACGGATTTTCAGAAGATGATAAAAGAATTATGAAAAGACATGATAATCTTAAAAATAATTCTGAATTAGAATCTGACCTGGAAATAGAAGAAAATAATAAAGAGAAAGAAGCAGATTCAGGTGCTATTGTAAAATGCTCTGAAGCTGATGCTGAAGAATTAGCTCCTTTACAGGCCTCTTATGATAAAGTTGAAGTACTTCTAAAGGGAATGACAGAAGATAAAAAAACTGCCCTTCTACAAATAAAAAAGCGATTACGCAATCAATCCGTATATGCAGTAATTTTATCTGGAAAGTATGTTGCTATGGCAGCTACTAATGCAGATGGAAAGAATTGGCTTCAAATTGGTGGAGTTTATACAATTCCTCTTTATAGAAAACGAGGTATGGCATCTAGGCTTGTAAGTCGTATTGCAAGAAATAATATGGCACAGGGAAGACAAACAACGTTATTTGTAAAAGAAATAAATACATTAGCCATACATTCTTATCAGAGGGCGGGCTTTGTTAAAAAAGGAAATTACAGAATAACTTATTATTCCTAAGTAACAGATGATAAAAAAAGGATTATTCAGAAAAGATTTTTCTTGAAATCTACCTTTCTGGATAATCCCTTTATATTTTTATTTTTTAGTCTGCAAGTCTTACTTTTTCCATTTCTTCATGCTGAATATCAAATAATTCCATAACATGATTAATAACTTTCTGCTTTGGGTCTTCTTCATCAGGACTTAATGTTGCCATATAATCTTTTCTGAAAGATTTACAGTCATAAATCTTACTTGCTGTGAAAATCATTTTTTCAGGGTCGAGAATATCAGCAAGCATGTCTTCGCTGTGTTCCGGGTCAATTTTCAGTGAAAGACCATTTATAGAAACAAGAATCATCTTATCGAACATACGAAGATAGCTATCGATTTCTCTAAGACCTTTCTTTGTTTCAGGTTTACCAGGCCTATATCTTGTTCCGCTAGGGAATACTAAAATAGCTTTGCCGCTTCTTTTGCATTTATCCATAGCTTTCATAGCAGCAAGATTTATTTTTCTAGCTTTAGCTTCTTCTGCTTTAGCTTCTTCTTCGCTTAAAGCTGTTTCTTCTGCCTTATTCAAACTTCTTGTAGGGTAAATAACAACTCTTGTAAATGATTCTGCAAAAGCTCTGACCATTGGATTTGCTTCGTTGAGCTTCATTCCGGCTATTGCAACAATACGCTTAGAAAGTTCGTTACATTTTTCACTCTTGTCATGTTCCAGAAGATAGCATAATGCAGGAAGGTCAACATTACTGTAGTGTTCCATGAGAATAAGACCATGTTCACCATTGTTTATTGCATCAAAAAATGCTTCAAAATTTTCTCTGCCTTCAATTCTACTGCCATCTGCAAGATTTTCGCCTACAAGTTTATCCATAAACTGTCTTGTAAGTGGATTGGCTTCTTCATAAACATTTTCTGCATTGATTTTTGCATCTGCCTGAGAAACTGATGCCATTTGCTGGAATAAATCGCCATACTTTTGGCGAATAGATAGTTTTGCCATAAAAACCTCG
>JAILNT010000112.1 GCA_024691265.1 Treponema sp.
TTGATAAGTATCAAAATAAGCTCCAGCTAAAACCATCATTGCATCATAATCTTTTGCAGATACATTTAGAAGTCTTTCAAGATAAGGAATACATTTTGCACTATCATCAAAACTAAAACGGTATAAACAAGCTAAGCCATAAAGTGAAGGTGCATAATTTTTATTAATATCCAAAGATTTTAAATATGAAGATTCTGCAAGTTTTATATAATTAAAACTTGAAACAGATGCATCGGAAGAAGTTTCTTTCAGAGCTTCTGCTGATAAATATCCAGCACTTAACCCCATATAATAATAAAGATTTTCATTTTCAACATCATATTCAACAGACTTTTGAAAAGCTGCTAATGCTTTATCATAAAATTTACTATCAAGATATCTTATTCCAAGAACTTTATATAAAGCAGCCATCTGTTCTTTAGAGATATTATCAGGATTTCCTTCAAAAGTTACATCGTTATAATATTTTTTTATAGCATTCTCAACTTCAACTATTGATACAACATCAGAACTAAATCTTTCAATTTCAGCATCAAGCCCCTGTAACACGGGAGCAGATAATTTTTTCTCGCAAGAAATAAAAGAACCTGTAGCAAAAATTAAAATTACATTTATAACTATGACAATAAAAAGATTTCTATTAACTTTTTCTCTATCTTTATACTCACTATTGACTTTAAATTTTTGTACTTGTATCTGATTTTTCTGATTTTTCAACATCTTCACTCTCCATTTTTTCAACAGTTCTTTCGTGTCCAGGAAAAAACTGTTCATGATACTCTTCTAATTTAGTATTATCGACATGAGTGTAGATTTGAGTTGTACTAAGATCAGAATGTCCTAACAATTCTTGTACAGAACAAAGATCTGCACCTCCTGATAAAAGATGAGTCGCAAAAGAATGTCGAAGAGTGTGAACCTTTGCATTTAAACCACAGAGAGCTTCAATTTCTTTAAATTTTTTCCAAATACCTTTTCTTGAAAATCGTTCACCTCTAGCATTTACAAACAGTTCAGGCGTAGTTTTTGTACTTACAATAGATGCTCTCTCTTTATACCAAAGATTAAGCCAATAATAAGCTTCATCTCCAAATGGAATAAATCTTTCTTTTTTTCCTTTGCCTAAAACTTTTATTATTCTTTCTGCGATATGAACATTTTCCATAAGTAAAGCAGATGCTTCACTTATTCTAAGTCCACATGAATAAATAAGCTCAAATAAAGCCCTATCCCTAACCCCTAATGGAGTATCAGTTTTTATGCTATCAAGAATCATATCAACTTCTTCTGGAGCAAGAACCTGGGGTAAAGATTGTGAAGATTTTGGTCTGTCTAATATCATAGCAAAATTTTCACTCCATACTTTATGGTTTACAAGAGATTCTCCAAAAGACCTTAACGCTGATATATCTTTAGCAACAGTGCTATCAGATGCCTGTCCATCAGTTTTTCTCCAAGCCAAATAATACAACAAATCTTTTATTTCCAAACTAGACAAATCTTTTTCACTTTTATTACACCAGAATAGAAATTCTGAAATAGAAAGTACATAAGTATTAGCCGTAAGGTCTGATTTTCCACCAACAGATATTAGTTCAGAATAAAAAAAATCAAGCAGATTACGTTGAGATTGTGTCAAAAGAGATGCGACAGACTCACCCATAAGGACTTACTTATCTCCACCTAGATTTATGGTTCTACTAAGTCCATTTGGATTTCTCCAATAAGCAGGCTGACTGTAATCATTCTGATTTACACGATAATCAGATGGAGCAGAAATATTATTCTTTTTCTCTATTCCACCATTTTTCTCAACAGCAGCCTGTAAATCAGCACTCAAAGAACCTGTAGTCTTAGGAGCTGCAGTAGTTTTTTCTGCTACAATATTCTGTTTCTGTGAAAAAGCAGAGCTTTCTGCTGCAGATGATGGCTTACTAGTTTTCTCTGTTACTTTTTCAGACATTCTATCTGAAATTGTAGGTTTACCTTTCTGAGCAGCAAGAAAATCTGCATAAGAAAAGAAATCATGAGAATTGTTTGTCTGAGGAGGAGCTACAGAAACAGGTTCCTGAGTATCTTCTGTATCAACAGAAGCAAAGCCTGTTGCAATAACAGTAACTTCAACCTGATCTCCCATATTAGGGTCAATAACTTGTCCCCAATATACATTAACATCAGGGTCAGCAGATGCCGTTACAATCTTTGATATCTCTTCAGTTTCAGAAATTGCAAGGTCTTCGCCAGAACAAATATTGTAAAGAATATTTCTAGCTCCATCGATACAAGAATTCTCAAGCAGAGGGTTATTAATTGCTGCTGTTGCAGCATCAACTGCACGATTTTCTCCAGTACCAGTACCAATTCCGAAAAGGACATCTCCCTGTCCAGACATAGCAGAAGTTACATCAGCAAAGTCAATATTAACATCTCCGGCAGATGTAATAATATTAGATATTCCCTGAACGCCCTGTCTTAAAACATCATCAGCCTTTCTAAAAGCTTCTGCAACAGAAACTTTTTTATCAAGAATCTTCAAAAGCTGCTGATTAGGAATTACAATAAGGGCATCTACTGCTTCACGAAGTTTCTTTATACCTTCCTGAGCTTGACGCATACGAACAGGACCTTCAAAGCCAAAAGGAGTTGTAACGACACCAACAGTTAAAGCACCAGCATCTTTAGCAAGTTTTGCAACAACAGGTGCAGAACCAGTTCCTGTACCACCACCCATTCCGGCAGTTACAAAAACCATATTAGCACCTTTTATCGCATTAGTAATAGATTCTTCATCTTCTTTTGCAGACTCTTCACCAACAATAGGCTTTCCACCAGCACCAAGTCCTCTTGTTATTTTTTGCCCAATCGGTAATCTGTTTTGAGCTTTAGAACGACTTAAAGCCTGAACATCAGTATTTAAAACTATAAATTCTACATTTTGAATATTTGCATCAATCATGCGGTTTACAGCATTTCCACCACCACCGCCACAACCAACAACCTTAATAACGGTAGGATCAGCTGGTGCCAATGCAGGACCAGCATCATTAACAACAGAAAAGTCCATTATATCCATAATATCTCCCCACTCAATGTATCAACCTTAAATGTATCAAATGTTAGAAGAATGTTTCAAGCAACTTCTTAAAAACTGCTGATACTCCCTTGAAAAAACTACTTCCACTTTCTTTCATCTCATTATTATTAATACGAGATTTCTTTTTAGAATCTTCAATTTCAACAAAATCCTTATTAGCTAAAACCAAACCTACAGCAGTAGCATATTCAGGACTTCTATATTGTTCTTCTATTCCTCCAAGATTTCCAGGTTCCCCAATTCTAACAGAAGAAGTACCAAATACAGCTTGAGCTAATTCAACAACCCCGTTAAGAAGAGCTCCACCTCCGGTAAGAACTATACTACCAGATAACTGTTTTACTCTAGATTTTCTTTGAACTTCTTTCAAGACCATTTGGAAAATTTCTGCAACTCTAGCTTGAATTATATCACAAATCTCCATTCGAGAAGCTTCTTCTGGAGGTCTTCCTCCAACGCCTGGAATTATAACAGTTTCCCCCTCTTCTACAAGAGGCATCCAGCAGCAACCACTTTCAATTTTTATTTTTTCAGCAGCCGCAACAGATATTCCTTTTATAACTGATATATCATTAGTTATAAGATTACTTCCAATAGGAATGGAAGCTGTACAAATAGGAGCATCTTTGTAAACAACAAGAACATCTGTAGTTCCACCTCCCATATCAATGAGAATAGAGCCCAAATCTTTTTCATCATCTTGTAATGTAGCTTTCATAGAAGCTAATGTTTTTAACATCATATTATTAAGACGATAACCTGCTCCATAAATACATTTTTTAACTGTATCTATTACGGTTTTTGAAGCTGTAACAATATGAACTTCAACACCAAGCCTTACAGCCATAGTACCTATAGGATCTTTAAAACCTGGAATATTATCTACTATATATTCCTGAGGTATAACATGTAAGATTTCTCTTGACATATCAATCTGTACAGCATTAGAAGCTTCTATAACTCTATCTACATCAGAAGCGGTAATCTCTCTATCAGTATGCGTTCTTGTAGAAATAGCAACAAATCCATCTGAATTACGACTTTCTATCTGAGTACCACCAATACCAGTAAAGCAAGAATCAACTTCATAACCGGCATTCTGTTCTGCTATTTCTACAGTTTCCTGGATAACAGCAATAACAGCTTCTCTATTTATGATAACACCATTTCTAAGCCCGCTGGAAGGTCTTTTTGCAACCCCCATAATTTCTATATCATTTGTATCTGTAATTTCGCCTATAACGACGCGGACAAAACTTGAACCTATATCAAGTCCAACAATAATGTTGCTCAAAGATATCCTCCCGCCTCTATTTAGTCCTGTATGAAATAGAGCCATAGCGTAAATCTATTTCAACAGCATTTGGTTCAATAGAATTTACGACGTCCAGCATCACCATCATATATTGCAAAGCACTTTCATCTAATGTTCTATCAGTAAGAACTCTTATTTTAGAGTGCACAGGATATAATATCAATTCATAATTTCCATAATCTTTAGGAATAACATGTATTTCAGAAATTGCAGCAAAATATTTCTGAGGCAATTTCTTTATTTTTGCAATCTGTTCCATAAAAACACGATATTTTGCAGGTAATCTCATTCCATTCTGAACATACTCAAAAGGCAAACCTGTAATCAAAGGAATAGAACCATCAGAGGCAACATCACCTACAGAAGGAAATAATACACCATTTTCATCTATTTGAACAGAAACAGTATGCCCATCAACATTT
>JAILNT010000191.1 GCA_024691265.1 Treponema sp.
TGATAGAGAGTTGATATAATCTTAGCATTGCTTAAATTGTTTAATAAAAGTATGGTATAGACTATGAACGAAAACAGTACAAGCAAAAATAGCAAGGGAAAATCTCTTTTGCTTTCAGGAATATCTCTTTCTATTCTTACCTTATTTTCAAGAATATTAGGCTTATTAAGAGAAATGACAAAAGCTTCTTTTTTAGGTACATCAAGCTATGCTGATGCATTTGGAGTTGCTTTTTTAATTCCAAACCTTTTTAGAAGACTTTTTGCAGAAAATAGTATATCAGTTGCTTTTATTCCAACTTTCAAAAAATATTTGGAAGAAATAAAAACAGATGAAGATAAAAAGAAAGCTCTGCAATTTGTTTCTGCAACTTTTACATTAGTAGCATTTACAACTGCAGTTGTCGTATCAATAGGAATGATATTCACTCCTTTTATAGTTCCTTACTTTTGTAAAGATGGAGATGATACTTTATTAAAAGAAACTGCAATACTCACCCGTATTATGTTTCCTTATCTGTTTGTAATTTCAATAGCAGCCTTTTTTCAAGGAATATTAAATTCTCTCAAAATATTTGCAGTATCAGGTTTCACACCAATTTTATTTAATAGCATTGTTGTTATTTCTACTTATGTTTTAGCTCCTCATACAGAAAATCCTGCAAGAGCAATGTCTATTGGAGTTTTACTTGGCGGCTGTGTTCAGGCTTTATTCCAGCTTCCTTTTGTTATAAAAACAGGTTGGGCAACAGGTTTTACTTCGCTAAAGAATGCCTTTACAAATAAAGGAACAAAGAAAGTTCTCTGCCTTATAGGTCCTACTATTATAGGAATGGCAGCTTATCAGCTAAATGATGCAGTCTCTACAATGCTTGCAAGTAAAGCTGATACAGGTATTTTATCGAGTTTGCAATATTCATTGAGATTACAAGAATTAATTCTTGGTATTTTTGCTGTAACAATTGGAACAATCATGCTTCCTGACCTTAGCTCAAAGGCAGCTTCAAAAGACTGGAAGGCTTTTAATAATATGCTTGAACAAGCAATAAAAATAATTGCCCTTATAACAATTCCAATTTCTTTTTATGCATTTATTACAGGGAAAAATATAATAGCACTGGTATACAAAAATAGAAATTTTACAGAAGAATCTGTTTTACTAACATTAAAAGCTTTCCGTTTTCATATAATCGGATTATTTTTTATTGCAGCAAATAGAATTATTACACCAGCTTTTTATGCACAGGGAGAAGCAAAAAAGCCAACGATTGCAGGTCTATTAGGCTTTGTAGCAAATATTGCATTTGCAATAGCCCTTGTAAGACCATTAAAGGGAGGCGGAATAGCACTTTCTTTAACAATTGCAAGTTTTGTAAATACATTATTTCTTATTGTATTTTTAGCAAGAATGCCTAATATGGATATGAAATCAGTAGTTTCATCATCTTCTGTTTACGTATTTAAAATGATTTTATTTTCTGTAATTGCATCTATTCCAACAGTATTTATTTACCCTCTTTTAATAAATATTGCAAGTGGACATAACAGACTTATTTCTGAAGGTATTCCAGTTTTTGCTTGTGCAATTGTATTTGCAGTCGTAGGTATAATCCTTTTGATTATTTCAAAAGACCCTATCCTAAAACTTGCAATGGGAAAAATAAAAAGAAGTTAATTATGGAGGTTTTCAAATGAAAAATATAGATTTGAACAAGGTTTATAAAAACAGACGTACAAAGGTTGCCGAATATCTTAAAGACAACGGCATTTTCGCAGCTGTATTTCAAGACACAGAAGGAGCAAGAGACGAATCTATCCGCTACCTTTGTGGTCAGCCAAGTGATGCAGTTCTTATAATCACAGCTGAAAACAAGGGTATTCTTACAGCATGGGACGAAAATCTTGCAAAAGAAGTTGCTCATGCAGATGAATTGATTCCTTATACAAGCTTTGAAAGAAAAAGTCACAGAGCAATAAAAGAAATTCTTGCTTCACAAAATAAAAATCCTGACAAGGCTAAAATAGAACTTCCTCCTGTAACTTCTTATCCTCAGTTTTTGAAATTTGTTGATGAGCTTTCTGATTGGGACGTTATTTGCCATGAAGAAGGAGTTCATGAATATGTTACTTCTCTTCGTGCTGTAAAAGATGAATACGAAATCGAATGCACTAAGGAAGCTGCAAGGATAACAAACGGCATAACCGATTTAATTGAAAAAATGGCTAGAAACGGAGAAATAAAGACAGAAACAGATGTTGCTCTCCTTATTGAAAGAAAACTCCGTGAAGCCGGTTGTGAAAGAACAAGCTTTGATACACTTGCAGCCGGTCCTGCAAGAAGTTTCGCCATTCATGCTTTCCCAGGATATACAAATGGAGCATGGCCAGCACAAGGACTTTCTATCCTAGATTATGGCGTATGCTATAATGGATATGCAAGTGATGCAACAATTACTATTGCAAAAGGTCCTTTAACAAAAGAACAAGAAAAGCAACTTGCTTTAGTTCAAAAAGCATTTGATGAATGTCTAAAGCTTTACAAGCCAGGAAAGTCAATAAAAGCTGCTTCAGATAAAGCCGATGAAATATTTGCTGAAGGAAGTCGTAACATGCCTCATTCACTTGGACATGGAACAGGTCTTCAAATTCATGAAGCTCCATTCATCAGTAAAAGGGCAAAAGATGATGCTGTATTTGAATGCGGAAATATTGTAACTTTAGAACCAGGTCTCTATGACCCTGAAATAGGTGGTTGCAGACTTGAAAATGATGTTCTTATTACAGAAAATGGAAATGAAGTTCTTACTAATAGTAGAATAATCAGAATCGATTGCTAAAAAAAATACCAGTTGAAATCATATAGCTTTTGATTTCAACTGGTAATCATATTTTAATAAAGTTTAGACATCATTGCCTGAGCTTCTCTTATCAATGATGTTGCAAGAGCTGTATCAGGTAAATTTTGAGCCAATGAAATCATATATTCAAGAACTTCTTTTACAAGCTGAATATCATCTTGACTATTAAAGCTTTTACAATTGTTCAAGCTTTCTGTATTTTTTAGTCCTATATTATCTCTAAGCTCTAAAGCTGTCTGTAAAAGTCCTTTGTTTTGCTTAAGCTTAGAAATAATATAATCCATAAGCATTCTAGTGCGACTAGAAAGGAAATCCTGTTTTTTATCTTCTGGTAAACTTTCTGCTAGATGCTTTAAGCCTTCAAAAAGTTCCATAACAGATTCATCTTTTCTAGATAAAGATTTTAATATAGAGGTTACATTTTCTACAGATTCATTATCAATAATTTGATTGTTATCATAATTATTTACATCTTCTGAAGCTGTATCGGTAAAGAAATCTTTATCAGATTCGCTATAAGAATTTTCCTCCTCATCTTCTTCGTTTTTTAATTCAGGAGAAAGAATCTCATCTTTATTTTCTTTTGCTTCAGAAGCTCCAAAATAATCAAAGCTATCATCTAAAGCTGTCTGTAAATCAGCTTCTTTGCTATTTTCATCTTCTTCATCAGTAGAAAAATCATCGACTAAAGAATTATCTGTATCATTTTGGGAATCTTCATAATCATCTATGATATCTTGATAAGGAAGATTATCTTGTTTTTCAGCATCTGAAAAAGTTTCAACAGATGCTAAAGCTTCATCATTGCTTTCTTCTTTGCTTTCAGGCTCTTTATTACAAGCTAAATCAGAGCTTTCTTCATGCTTTATAGCTTCTTCGTCTTCTTTATCAAAACTATCTGCATTATTTAGAGCATCTGTATCATTTTCTAAACCTTTGATATTTATATCACCATTAGACTTATCCTCAGGGATATCTTCATTATAGACAATAGCTTCTTCCTCTTCACTATCAACATCTATAGGTTCTTCTTCATCAGAAAAAACAGGCCACAAAGATACAGAACTATTGTTATCAGCAAATTCTCCACTCTTTTGAAGTTCTGAAAAATCAAAATCTGTTATATCATCAAGAGCAAGAATATCATTCATATCCTCAACAAGATTTGTTTTTTCTTCGCTGTCGTCCTCATCAGTTTCAGGAATATTTTCAGAATCTTTTACTTCAGTTTCTGCAGTTGAACTTTCAGCTATAATATCGTCTGCTATTTCATCTACAGAAGAAATAAGATTTTCATTTGAAAATGATCCTTCTTCATTTGCACTTTCTGCAGTTAAATCAGAAACTGTATCTTTTTCTTCCGAATTAAGCTGCTTAGAAAGACGAGAAACATTATCTTTATATTTGTCATTATCATTAAAAAGATTAAGGGAATGCTTATAGAGTTCTAAAGCTTCTCCAAATCTGTTTTGCTCTTCATATAATTGACCAAGGAAAGATATTGCTTTTGGGTCTTCTGGGTGTACTGCAAGATACTCTTTTTCCATTACCTCAGCATCTTCAAAAAGTTCCTGCTGAGTCATTCTTAATGCACCGTCTTTTAAGTATTCTTTATAATAAGGGTCTAATTTTTCTATACGGTCATAACAAGAATGAGCTTTTGAAAGATTTCCTGTACATACATAATATTGTCCAAGAAGATTTAAAGCATGAGGGTCATCTTTATTTTTCGAACAAAGTAAATCTATTTTTGCTTTTGCCTTATCAAGTTCTTTTGCAGAAAGAAGTATTCCAGAATATTGTTTCTGGACATCTAAATCTTCAGGATTTAATGATTCAAGATAAGACATTGTATTTACAGCTTCTGAATATTTACCTTGCTTTTCATAAACATTTGCAAGTCCAGAAAGAGCCGGCTTAAAATCTTTATTTATTGAAAGAGCTGCCCTATATTCTTCTTCTGCATCTTGATTTTTATCTTCTTCACTAAAAATGTTTCCTAATTTTGAATGCATGTTAGCATTATCAGGATTTAAGCGAACAGCCTGCATAACAACTGCTCCGGCATCTTTAGTGCGATATACTTTCATTAAAAGATCTGCATAACCATTTATTGCTTCAAGCCAGCCCGGTTTAGAACGAAGTGCATTTTCATATTCAAACAAAGCTTCTTCTTTTTTGTTAAGAGCTTCAAATGTTTTTGCTAGGTTAAAATGTATAATCGGGTGATTAGGGTCAATTTTTAAGGCTCTTTGGTAAGTTTGCACAGCAGATTCATAATCTTTACGTTCTGCATAAATAGAACCTATATGATTATAAGCTAAGACATCAGAAGGATTTTTATCTATAACATCTTCAAAACATTCTATAGCTTTATCATACTCACCCATAATTTTATAGGTAAAACCAAGGTTATATTCTACCTGACTGTTGTCATTATAAATTTCTAGAGCTTTCTTTAGGATAGAAACAGATTCATCATATTTTTTTTCTCTACGATATATGGCTCCTAAATTATTAAAAGCATTTAGATTCTTTTCATCAATTGAAAGAACTTTGTCAAAAATTGGCAAAGCTTTCTCATCATGGCCACTTTTCACATACATATTGCCAAGCTGTGACAATATAGTGATATCATTAGGATTTTGTTTAAGGATATTCTTAAACAATCTGTAGGCTAGTTGAAAATCATTGGCTAGAACTGCAGCCTGTGCTCTGCTTAATAATAAATTGTCCACTATCCATTCCTTCCTTTTTAACCGTGTATACTTTTTATTTAATATAACACTTTATTTTATTTTTTCCGTTGAGGTAAGGGACGTGCACTTACTTCCTGTGAAAGACTTCCAACAATAGAATTATCTACGCTAGAATATGTTGCAATCGCAAAGTAATATACAGTTCCATTAGAAAGCCCTGATATTGTATATGTTGAAATATTTCCTACATCTATAGGAGATTTTCCATTTTCAGAAATATCACCAAGATATTCTCCAGGTCTTTCGCCATAATAAACATAATAACCGCCTACACCTTCTTCTAAAGAATGACTCCATGATAATGTAACTGTTCCATCTGATGGTGTTGCAAAAACTTTGAAAGGAGGTAATGGTAAAGGAGTTTCTTTATAATTAACTTTTAACTCTGTTATAGAAGGTGTTTTTTTACCGTTTCCATCTGGATAAATATTGGCTGCAACCTGAAAATATCTACCTGTTATTCCTGTAATATTTTTACCTAGTTCAACAGGAATCCATGCAGGTTCTTCATCTGTCCAACTAAAATAATTATTACCACCACGAACAAAGAATTGTATAGAAGTTTCTTCAGGCTCATTCATTTCAGCCTCTATACTATTTAATACAGAGCCTGCGTTTACAAGTAAAGGCTGAGTTTCGATTCTTCCCCCCTGTCTTCTATATGTATCATAATGTATAGATGACATACTTTCTTGCTTTGGATAGGCTGGAAGAGGAGCCACAGAAGCACTCTTACCCTCTATATTTGTACGAATTATCCTGAAATCATCGATAGAACCAATATATGAAGGACATATTTCTAAATCAGCAACAACTCCTAATTCTGGAGTATAAACAGAGCCGCTTTGCTCATGTCCAGATGTGGTTAGATATTGTAAAGCTTCTATTTTTCCATCTATACGATATTCAAGAAGTCCCGTGCTATCATCAAAACTAACAACATGATGAGCCCATTTGTCAGGGACTACAGATTTATAACTTGAAAGACTTACTTCTCCATCATTATCTTTATATCCAGAGAATACATTTGTGAATTTCCATTCTAATCTGTTATTGAAAAATGAGGCACTTATTGTCTGATAGATAACTTTATCACTATTATTTCTTGAAGAACGCCATGAAAGTACTACTTCTCCGTTTTCTGCTATTGAAGGCGATAACCAGAACTCAATAGTAAAGGAACCTGTAAGTCCCTCTGTTCCGAATAAAGAGCCCTCTTTTCCTTCCAGTACAAGACCTTTAGAATGCCCTGTACAAACGGCAGCACCTCGTCCCATAACGGATTTTGGAGTTGGGAGCAGATTATTTTCTTTTATTACATAATTATCTGTTTTATCAACTGGAGTTTTTCCATCAAAATCTATAAGTAAATCTGTATATTCTGTAACTTTTCTTGCATTAGTAGCAAGTTCATAAGCTGTATAACCAAAACGACCTGTACCTGTTGTAACACCTCTTTCAACAGAAAGCTTTGGCCAACCATTTTTTCCACCTAATACGATTGTTTTATTTTCTGCAAATGATAGAATATTAACAGAAAGCAGTAGACAAACTGTAGCAAAAATTATTATTTTTCTTTTTAACATAACCTAAGCTCACTATGACAAACGAGATTACAGATACAAGAGAACTTTTACATCAGACTGCACTTTCGGCACCATCTTCAAGCGGTGTATACCTATGGCGTAATATCGACAAAAAAGTAATCTATGTCGGCAAAGCAAAGAACTTGAAGAATCGCCTTTCATCTTATTTTTCAGGTCAAAAAGACATAAAAACTCAAATGCTGATTACTCATGCCGCTTCTATAGAATATATCACAACTACAAACGAGTATGAAGCTTTTCTTCTTGAAAACAACCTCATAAAGAAATATTCTCCACGTTATAATATCAATTTGAAAGATGGAAAATCCTATCCTTCTCTTAAAATTACAAATGAAGACTTTCCACGAATAGTAAAGACCAGACATGTAACAAAAGATGGAGCTAAATACTTCGGTCCATTTCCTGATGCGACTGCTCTTGATATATTCATAAAAACTCTGTATAAGCTTTATCCACTTCGCCACTGCAAGAAAATGAAGAAAGGCAATCCCTGTATGTATTACCATATAGGACAATGCAAAGCTCCATGCTGTGAAAAAATAGATAAATCCACCTATAATCAATTTATCGATGAAATTAGACGGCTTCTTGAGGATAAAGGCTTTAAGACAGAAAAAAAGATGGAAAGAGAAATGAAGCTTGCAGCAAAAAATCTCGATTTTGAAAAAGCTGCAAGATTAAGAGATGGTCTAAAAGCCCTTACCGTCTTGCAAAATCAAAATGTTGTAGAAAGTTTTGATACTCAAGATAGAGATTATATTGCTGTTGCAAGAGAAGGAGAACAAATTTGTTTCGTTGTATTAAAAGTTCGACTGGGAAAACTTTTAGACAGAGATAAATTTCGCTCAACTTCTTTAGAAGAAGATGATGAAGTGCAGAATCAATTTATCTGTGCATACTATAAAGACAAAGACTCTATTCCTCCCAATATTTTTGTTCAAACTGATACTGATTTAGAAAATCTTTCTAAATGGTTAAATGAAAATTATTCGGTAAATCCTAAAATTACTGCAATAAATACAGAAGCTGAAGCAAAACAGTTAGAAAGGCACACAGCTTCAATGAACATGGCAATAGCAAATGCAAAGGAAGAGCTTAGAAAAGTAAAGAAAGAAAAAGGTGATATACCGGCAATGGAAGAATTAAAGAAGGTATTAAATCTTTCTGTTCTTCCACGAAGAATAGAGGGCTTCGATATTGCCCATATAGGAGGGAAATTTCCTGTTGCAAGCTTAATAAGCTTTTATAATGGAAATCCTGATAAAAAAAATTACAGGGAATTCAGGCTAAAGACAACAGATGGAATAATAGATGATTTTGCAAGTATGAAAGAAGCTGCTACAAGACGTTATAGCCGTCTTTCTAATGAAAAATTTGAACTTCCTGATTTAATCTTAATAGATGGTGGTATAGGTCAAGTAAATGCAGTTGATGCAATAATAAAAAGCTTAGGTCTTAATATTCCTATAGCAGGTCTTGCAAAAAGAGATGAAGAGATTTATAGACCTGGAAATAGTACTCCTGTTTGCTTACCAAAGCGTAGTGACGGTCTAAGGCTTTTACAAAGAGTAAGAGACGAAACTCATAGATTTGCAACAAGTAGAAATCAAGAGCTTAGAACAAAAGAAAATATTGTATCTGCATTTACAGAGCTTCCTCATGTTGCAAAAGAAAGAAGTAAAATCTTAATAAAAAACTTCATGACAATGGAAAATCTTGCAAATTCTGAAGAATCTCAAATTGCACAGTTACTTCATGTAAGGGCTGATGAAGCTAGTGATATCCTTCTATCAGCAAGAGCAATTGTTGCAAAACGAAAAAGAAGCCGTAAAAAGCTGAATCTTGAAAGCTCTGTTAATGATATTGATAATGAAATAAAAACAGCTTCTTACGACTCATCTTCTCAAGCAGAAAATCTAGCTCTTCTTGCAGCAGAAGATGAAGAAAGTTATTCTAAATAAAAACAAAAGCCCTTACAGGATTTCTCCTATAAGGGCCTTCTTAATCTGAATTAAGCTATCAGAATCTAGCTAACTTACTTTGAAAGACGAGCTTCGAGGTCGTCCAAGATAGCTGACAATTCTTTTGGAAGATGCTTTCCGAACTTAGGATAGTGGTTTTCACGAATATCCTTAACTTCCTTCAACCAACCTTCCTTGTCAACAGCTGTAATCTGTGGGAGAGTCTCTTTGTAGTAGTCTGCCAAGCCGTCTGTATTGATTGCACCTTCTTTTGGCATGTAACCGATTGGTGTATCAACGCAGTTGTCTTTTCCATCACAGCGATCGAAAATCCATGCAAGTACACGGCTGTTATCACCGTATCCTGGCCACATGAATCCACCAGGGAGCTTATCGTTATTCTCGTCCTTTCTGAACCAGTTAACATAGAAAATCTTTGGAAGCTTGTCCTGATCCTTTGCTGCATTACCAACATCAATCCAGTGCTGGAAGTAGTCACCCATGTTGTATCCACAGAATGGTAGAATAGCAAATGGGTCACGGCGAATCTTACCAACATCAGCTGCATTGATTGTAGAAGCTGCTGTGATTTCTGAACCAACGATAGAACCAAGGAATACACCATGGTTCCAAGAACGTGACTGGTGTACAAGAGGTACTGTTGATGGGCGGCGTCCACCAAAGAGGATTGCACTGATAGGTACACCCTTTGGATCTTCCCATTCTGGAGCGATACATGGACACTGCTTTGCAGGTGCTGTAAAGCGTGCATTTGGATGAGCCATTTCTTCGCCCTTTGGAGCCTTGTCCTTAGGAAGAGCATCACGAGTATTTCCCTTCCAGTCAACAAGCTTTCCCTTTGCAGGGTATCCAATTCCTTCCCACCAAACATCTTTGTCTTCTGTAAGAGCACAGTTTGTAAAGATTGTGTTTGAAGAAGCAGATACAAGAGCGTTCTTGTTGCTTTCTGCTGATGTTCCAGGAGCAACTCCGAAGAATCCAGCTTCTGGGTTGATAGCGTAAAGACGACCATCTTCACCAAACTTCATCCAAGCAATATCATCACCAATTGTCTCAACCTTCCAACCAGGGATTGTAGGAATCAACATAGCAAGGTTTGTCTTTCCACAAGCTGATGGGAATGCACCAGTTACGTACTTAACTTCACCCTGTGGGTTTGTAAGTTTCAAAATAAGCATGTGCTCAGCAAGCCAACCTTCCTGGCGAGCAATTACTGTAGCAATGCGGAGTGCGAAACACTTCTTTCCAAGAAGAGCATTTCCACCGTATCCAGAACCATAAGACCAAATCAAATGTTCTTCTGGGAACTGTGAAATATACTTGTGTTCAACATCTGCACAAGGCCAGATTCCACCATCTGTCTCGCCGTTGTTAAGTGGCTTACCTACTGAATGGAGACAAGGAACGAAATCGTCTCCGAGATACTGCCATACTTTTTCACCAGCACGAGTCATGATGTCCATATTCAAAACAACATACTCAGAATCTGTAAGTTCGATACCATACTTAGCAATTGGAGAACCAAGAGGTCCCATGCAGAATGGAATAACATACATTGTTCTTCCGTGCATACAACCTGTATAAAGGCCCTTCATTGTTGCCTTAAGTTCTGCTGGAGCGATCCAGTGGTTTGTAGGACCTGCATCTTCTTCTTTTACTGAAGAAATGAATGTACGTGACTCAACACGTGCAACATCTGATGGAAGTGAGCGGAACAAATAGCAGTTTGGCTTCTTCTCAGCGTTGAGAGGTGTTGCCAATCCAGCTTTTACACACTTCTGCATCAAGTTGTCATATTCAGAGCTTGAACCATCACAAACTACAACGTTGTCAGGTTCGCACATCTTAACACATTCTTCGATCCATGCCTTGATTTTGGCATTCTTAATGTCATTCAATGTCATTGGTGACTGCTCCTATAAGTGGATAAAATCCACAAAATACTTTCTGACTAGATAATAATGCAATAAAGTGCTTTGTTCAACACTACTAATCTTTTCTTATCCCATAAATTTCATTTTTTATACTATTTTATGCTAGTCTCTAGTATAAAGATTCATTTATATGCTATTTTCACTTTATATACTTCCATCTTTCAATGCTTCTAAAATATCGTTTGCAGCAGGAAGGAATCTTCCACTAGAATAATAGTGTCTTCGCCAATAAGGTTCGTCCATAGCACTTACAACAACACCTGTTCTTTTTCCTGCACTAGCAGCATTTATGAATATTTCTCTTCCATGCAAGGCTCCAGTTCCTTGATAGCGACCAAGATAAATACCAACATGGTCAACTTTTCCGTAGCTTTTAAAGAAAACTAAATCCCCTGCCTCTCTTTCTGAGGAATCGATTTCTTTTACAAAACGTTGTATTTCATGAGCTGTTCTTGGAAGAGAAATATTAACGCTATTTTTAGATGAATAACGAACAAATGCACTACAATCAAGCCCCGTAGAAGGATTTTCACCTCCATATTTATAAGGCACACCTCTTAAAGTCATACTGAAATCAATAAATTTTTGTCTTATATCAGAAATATTCTCAAGAGATACATTAGAAAAATCAAATTTATAAGTGTTTTTATTAGGCTGTTCATAATTAGGTATAGGAGTAACTGGAGAAGATTTAGAAAAGTCAGAACTATTATCATTAAGCTTTTTTTCTAAAAACGACAAAGCATTTTTTAACATTGCAGAAGTATCATCTAAAGCTCTTTTTCCAGCTTGAAAAAGCTCATAACTGTCAGTATTTTTCAGAAAATCTGACATATAATTTGAAGCTATAGATGCAATCTCATTTGTCTTATCCTGCAATTTTTTGCTTAGCTGAATCAACTGAGCTTTATAAACTTCAAACTGTCCATCAACGCTTTTTTTCAATTCTGAAGAACTTATCTGACTATCTATATCTTCAAATTCTTCTTCTATAGACTCTTCTGAATTAAAAACAGGAATATAAGCTAACATATCCTTATCACATGAAATGAAAGAAACAGAAAATAACATGAAAAAAACAAAAATAAACAATTTCATAAAAGCTCCTAAAAATAAAATTGTTATATAAAGCTACAAAATAATATAATTGCTTTATTTTGCTTTGCCCAAATTATCAGTAAAAAAATCTCAACTTGACGGACTTTATATTTGCATGTATATTTTTTCTTGCATAAGGGGAGTAGTTCCCGAAGCGGAATCAACATACCCGGATAAAATCCTGGTTCCGCAGTCTTACCTTTAATTCAGGTAGATAACAAGACCTTTTGCCAAAAAGCTCGTTCTTACAAATAAGAACTTTTTGGTGAAAGGTCTTTTTTTATGCAAATCTTATAAAAAGGAGAACTGAACATGTTCAGTCTAAAATTCGTCATCTTGGCATTGGCAATTTTGATGTATGCTCTTGTTATAGCTTTCCAGGAAAAGAAAGTCTGGTTTACAACAATAGCAGCATTAGTTGTTATTGCCCTCGGCATTGCATTTCCAGGAGAGATTTTTACTACTGGAAGTGAACGCCTGTATGCATTGTCACACGCATTTTCAAGTCTTGTAAATTGGAATGTACTCATGATTTACGTAGGCAGTATGACTATTGCAGCTTTATTTCTTTATTCAAAAGTACCTGCAAAAATAGCAGACCTCCTGATAACAGCTTCTCCAAGTACAGGTCTTGCAATAGCATTAATTCTGGCAATGACAGGTATAATTTCTATATTTGTAGAAAATGTTGCAACAGTACTTCTTATGGCTCCTATTGCACTTTCACTTTGTAGAAAATTAAAAATGAATCCTACATGGTTTATGGTTGGACTTGCAGTAATGAGTAATCTTGAAGGAACTGCTACTCTTGTAGGAGACCCTCCAAGCATGATTTTTGCAAGCTATGCA
>JAILNT010000200.1 GCA_024691265.1 Treponema sp.
ACTATAATATGATTCCATTGATGTATGATGCTGTTGCAAGTCTTAACTCTCAGCGTACTATTGAAGGTACAGACACATTTATTAATGAAGATGTTATGTTTGGTGATTGCCGTTTCCGTACATTTACAATGGACGATGCAGAATGGGAAGCATATTGCACTAAACAGAATAATCAGTTAAAGTACTAAAGTTTTTTTCTGCATTTATTAGGTCCGAAATTGCTCAAGAAGGCTTTTTTGGACCTATATTTTTGCTTATATTTTATATGACGGTGGATTTATAAAAATGGTCAAGTATATTCTAAAACGAATAGCACTTGGAATTGTCAGTTTTTTTGTGATAATGACCATGATATTCGTTCTTTTTAAGTTGCTGCCAAATCCTGTTGTAGCTGCTCAAGGTGGCTTTGATAAAGCTCTTAGGGATATGTACGAAGCTTGGGGTTATAATAAACCTATTATCGTGCAGTATGGTATTTTTTTGAAAAATGTTTTAACTAAGTTTGATTGGGGATTTTGTACAACTGTTGGAACTTACTTGCAGCCTGTGACTGAATATCTTTCTAATAAACTTCCGGCTACTATTTATATTAATATTATTTCTGTTGTTATTGCCCTTCCTTTGGGAATTTTCTTTGGTATTATTGCAGCAATTTATAAAAATAGATGGCAAGACCATGTAATACAGGTATTTATAATGTTTTTTATTTCTGTACCTGCTTTTGTTTATGCTTTTTTGTTGCAATATTTTATTGGCTTTAAGCTAAATCTTTGTCCTCTTATTTTTAAGGGTGGAAATGATTATTTTTCATGGCCAATGTTTCATTCCGCAATTCTTCCTATCCTTTCACTTTCTTTTGGTACTATCGCAGGCTTTATGCGTCTTGTTCGTTCAGAACTTACTGAGAGTTTAACAAGTGAATATATGCTTTTAGCACGTACTAAAGGTCTTACTCGTGCTCAAGCTACAATTCGTCATGCTTTTAGAAATTCAATGGTTCCTTTAATGCCTACGGTATTAAGTGAATTTATATATATTATTGGTGGTTCTTATATAATTGAGCAGATTTTTGCTATTCCTGGAATAGGACGTTCTTCTGTACAGGCTTTTTATTTGAAAGATTATAGTGTTTTTATGGCTTGTAATATGTTCTATGTTGCAGTTGGTCTTGTGGCTGGTATTGTAACAGATTTGAGCTATGGCTTTATTGACCCTAGAATCCGAATGGGAGGAGATAAGAATAATGCTCTCTAAAATAATGCTGTCTGATGAAAATATTCCTGATATTCCAAAAGAAAAATTTGAGTTTGTTCAAAAAGATGCAAGACTTACAGATATAAAATTGCAGACAAAACCTACTGGGTATTTTAAAGATGCTATGACGCGTTTTGTAAAGAATAAAGGTTCTGTAATTTGTTTTTGTATTATTGTTGCAATTATACTTTTTGCTATTTTCGGTCCTGTTTTTTCTCCTTATGAAGTTTCTACTAGAGATGGCTATTATGCTTATACAACTCCTAGAAATGGTCTTTTTGCTTCTATGGGCTTCTGGGACGGTAGTAAAACAGAAGATGCAAATATTCAACGTTATCAGTATCTAAAAAATCTTGAGCTTGAAACTGGTGCAAAGGTTATAATGAAAGATTATGGAACTGTTGAACATAATATTGCAGGAAGAAAGCAGACCTGGTACAAAGTTAAGATTGATACTTATGAGAAAGTAGGATTTGTAAAAGTTCTTCTTACAAAAGATGAATATGAAGCTGCTAGAGCTTATGAAGCTTCTTCTGGTAAAAAACTTTTTTATCCTGCTCTTGATAGTTCTAAGATAAAAAATTCTGCATATAAATCAGATCAGAATGCATGGTATGAAACAGATGCAAAGGGTGTTATGGTCGGAAAAACACCTAAGAATATATTTGTAAAAGATTCTTCTTCTCCTGACGGTTATGCTTACTATGTAACACGTATGAATGGCGAACAGTATGAAACTCGTGTCCTTTATAAGGAATGGTACTATTATAAAAATGGTCGCTATGCAAGTTTCCTTTTTGGTGCAGATATGTCTGGTTATGATATATTTACACGTTTGGGAAATGGTGCCCGCCTTTCTTTAATACTTGCATTTTTTGTTTCTGCAATTAATATTTTTCTAGGTATTGTTATTGGTGCTATAGAAGGTTATTACGGTGGAAATGTCGATTTGTATGTGGAGCGTATTAAAGATATTCTTATAGAAGTTCCTACTCTTGTTATTTTTGCTTTGTTTCAGCTTTATCTTGCAACAAAAGTTGGTCCTGTTCCTTCTATGTTTTTTGCTTTTGTATTTTATGGCTGGATTAATACTTCTAGTACGGTAAGAGCTCAATTTTATAGATTTAAAGGACAGGATTATATAAATGCAAGCCGTACTTTAGGTGCTAAAGATTCTAGACTTATTTTCCGTCATATTCTTCCTAATGCTATAGGTTTTATTATTACAAAATCTATTTTGACTATTCCAAGTGTTATTTTTAGTGAAGCTAATATGACTT
>JAILNT010000122.1 GCA_024691265.1 Treponema sp.
TTGAACCTGTTTTTGTTATAAGCTGCCTTTTTCCAGCTGTCTGAACAAGTTCAAGTCTGAATTTGTATGGAAAAGGAGGGTCAAAAAATATGTAGTCGAAATTGCCCTTGCACCTTTTTAAAAACAATTCTACAGCCATAAAATGGCATTCAATTTTTTTCCCAAGCTCTTTTTCAGTAAGACTTACATTAGATAGTACAGTCTTTGCTTTTGATTTATCCATTTCGCAAAGTGAAACAGGGTATGCACCGTGAGAAACTGCTTCTATGGCAATAGTTCCTGAGCCTGAAAATAAGTCAAGAAATGATTTTCCGCTTAAATCGCCCAATATGCCGAAAATAGATTCTCTCATACGGTCCATGGCTGGTCTTATTGCCATTTTACCGCCGGGAACTTCTGTAACTCGTCCCTTTAATGTTCCACCAGTAATACGCATATTTTCAAGTATATAAAAAAAAGCTTTTTGTTTCAATGCATGAAATCGTAAAGTCTTTTTTACTGCTCATTAGCTTTTGGTTAACTCTATATCAATTCCCCTTAGAGGCTAGTTGATAGTTATTATGTAGTATATAAAATATAAATTTATACTATTGACTGAAATAAAGTTTTTCTGCTATTATAAAAGCTACCCCTTGGAGTCACGTATGTGATTCCCAATTGTCCGGAAGGAGACAACATGAGAAAGTATGAACTTATGAGCATCTTCCCTATTGAAGATGAGAAGTGTAAGAATGGTCAGGAGACTGTTCGTGCCGTTTTGGCAAAGTATGGTGTAGAGGTTGAAAAGGAAGAGCCTTATGGTGACCGTGACCTTACATACATTGTTAAGAAGCAGAATCGTGGTCGCTTCGTTTTGATGACTGTAAAAGCAAATCCTGCTAAGCTTGTTGAAATCGATCGTGAATTCAAGCTTGTAGACAATTTGCTCAAGTATTTGTTTGTAAAAGTTGACGAAAAATAATTTTTATCACTAGATTGTTATTAAGCTGATCTAGCTTTTTAGGTTTAGTGAAAATTATATTTCTATTATTTTACAGATATTTACCTGAAAGGGCAAAATTTACGGAGGATTTATGGCAGCAGATATGAATACCGTTTTTATGGTAGGAAGATTAACACGTAATATGGAAGTTAGATATAGCGGAAATGGATACGCTGTTGGTCATTTTAGCTTGGCCAATAATCGCCGTAGAAAAAATGGCGACCAGTGGATTGAAGAAGCAAATTACTTTGATGTAACAATCTTCGGAAAGTCTGCTGATGGGCTTAAAGCTTATCTTACACAAGGAAAGCAGGTAGCTGTTCAGGGATATCTGCAGCAAGACCGTTGGGAAAAGGATGGTCAGAAATACTCACGTGTTTCTATTGTTGCAACTGACATTCAGCTTTTGGGCAGTAAGTCTGGTTCTTACGGAAATAGCAACGGCTATAACGCAGGGAACAATAACAATGGGGGATTTGTTCCAAACCAGAATATGTCACAGAATCAGAATGTACAGCCAATGAATAATGGTTTTGCTCCAAACTCTAACGATATGCAAAATAATAATATGCAGTCGTTTAATGATGACATGCAGTCTTTTCCAAAAGACGCTCAGTCATTTTCTATAGATGATTATTCAGAGGATATACCTTTCTAATTCATCTTATAACTTCCATTTTTTAATGAGGAAATAATATGTCAGACGAAGCAATCGCAAATAACGAGATTCAGGCAGACGCTCAGCTTTCTGAGCAGACGACACAGGATTCTGGTCGTGAAGAAGGTTCTGCACGTGGTAAGGGAAAGACATTCTTCCGCAAGAAGGTATGTCGCTTCTGTGCAAATAAAGTAAAGATTGACTATAAGGATTCAGATGGTCTTCGCCGTTTCACAACAGAACGCGGTAAGATTCTTCCACGTCGTATTACTGGAACTTGTGCAAAGCATCAGCGTGAGCTTGCTCTTGCAATCAAGAGAGCACGTGCAATCTGTTTGCTTCCTATCGTTGCAGACTAATTAGAGACTTTAATCTTAAAGCTTTATAGTTTTAATATATTAGATTTTTTTTGATGACAGGCAGCGATCCAACTCCTGGTAACGTTGTCTGTATATTTTAAGAGGAGCTTGATAAAATGAAGGTTATTCTTAACGACGATGTAAAACACCTTGGTGAAATGGGTGATGTTAAGGTTGTAGCTGACGGTTATTTCCGCAACTATCTTTTCCCACGTGGATTAGTAGTACCATACAATGAAACAACAGTTGCTTTCTTTGAAAGCAAAAAGGCTGAAATTGAAGCTCGTAAAGAGCAGAAGAGAAAGGATAGTGCTAGCTTGAAGGAAAAGCTCGAAGCTTTGACAGTAGAGCTTTCAATGCCAGCAGGTTCAAACGGCAAGCTTTATGGTGCTGTTACAAACCAGACATTGTCAGACTACTTCAAGAAGGAAGGCTTTGAAGTTGAGCGTAAGCGTATCGAGATTCCTGGACTCACAATTAAGAGCACTGGAAACTATCATGCTATCGTACATCTTTATGAAGCTCAGACAGCAGAAGTTAAGATTGCTATCAAGGCTCAGCTTTCTAAAGAAGATCAGGCAAAGCTTGATGCTGCACAGTCTAAGGATGCAGAAGCAGCTCCAGCAGCAGACGAGAATGCTGAAGAAAGCAAGTAATTAGTCAATCGCTATTTTAGAGAAGGCCTGGACGAGTTTTATGTCTAGGCCTTTTTTTATTTGTTTTGGGAGATTATATGGCACTTGATTTTAATGATAAAATACCTCCTCATAATGAAGAAGCTGAACAGGCTGTGCTCGGAGCTTTGTTGCTTGATTGGAAATCTATTCCAACTGCTATAGAATATCTGCGTCCAGAAAGATTCTTTTCTCAGAAAAATCAGGTTGTCTTTGAAGCTATGCTTTCCTTGTACAGACAAGGAATTACGGGAGATTTAATATCTCTTGTAAATGAGCTTACTACAACGGGTAGACTTGATGCGGCAGGTGGTGTAGCTTACGTATCTGCTTTGACAAATACTGTTCCTACAAGTGCAAATATTGAGCATTATGCAGAAATAGTACGAGATAATTCTATTAGACGCGATTTGATTTCTATGTCGGCTGACATGAAATTAGAAGCGTATGATGCTACAAAAAAGAGTAGTAGAATACTTGATTCTGTTGAACAGAAGATATTTCAACTTAACGATAAGAATCAGATGAATGCCGTCTATGTAATGAAAGACGTTATTCCGAAAACTATAGACGAAATTGACAATCGCTATAAAAATAGTGGTTCTTATACTGGTATCCCATCTGGCTTTATAGATTTAGATGGTATGACTAGTGGTTTTCAAAAGAGTGAACTTATTATTATAGGTGCTCGTCCTTCTATGGGTAAAACTGCTATGGCTCTTTCAATGATGCAGCATATAGCAATAGAAAGAGATATCCCAACAGGTTTCTTTTCTTTGGAAATGTCTGTAAATCAGATAGGACAGAGAATTCTTTCACAGGTTGCACGTGTTTCTGGAACTAGATTAAGAAGTGGTGTTCTTAAAATGGACGATTTTAAGCGTATTCAGGACGCTGCCGGAAAATGTTATTCATCACCTCTTTATATAGTTGATACTCCAAATATGAAACTTCTGGATTTAAGAGCAATGGCACGTCGTCTTCGTGTAAATTATAATGTCCAGATTATTTTCATAGATTATATTGGTCTTATTACAAGTGAAAATGCAGATGCACCTGTTTATGAACAGATTTCTGAGATTTCAAAATCATTAAAAGCTTTAGCTCGTGAGCTTGAAATCCCTATAGTTGTTTTGTGTCAGGTTGCTCGTTCAGCAGAAGCTAAAGAACCTAATCTTGCAGAGCTTAGAGGTTCTGGCTCTATTGAACAAGATGCAGATGTTGTTATGTTTATTCATCGTGAAAGAAAAAAGACTGATGAAGAAAACCCTGTAATGGACGCAAAGCTTATTGTTGCAAAACAAAGAAATGGTCCTATTGGAGATGTAGACCTCCTATTTATTCCTTCTTATACTAAATTTGAAAATAAGGAAAAGAAATCTTTCAAAACTCAACCGGAACAACCGCCTGAAACTGATGGTCAGGCTTAATTTTGATAAAATGCATGGGAAAAAATCTCATGCATTTTTTTAATAAAAAGCAAAGAGACTCTGTTATGAAAAGATTTTTTTTATA
>JAILNT010000284.1 GCA_024691265.1 Treponema sp.
CAGTTTAATATCAAAGTTCATTACGCAAATAATTTAACTCCTACTTCTCTTGAAGAAATTTTTAATCCAAATATAAAGGCAATTTTTGCAGAAACAATTTCAAATCCTAGCCTTGAAATTATTGATATAAAGAGCCTTGCAGATTATGCACATTCGAAAAATATTCCTTTGTTGATTGACAATACTGTGGCAACTCCGTTTTTGGTTAATCCAATTGATTTTGGGTGTGACATTGTAGTCCATTCGTCATCTAAATATATTAATGGATCAGCTGATAGCATCTCTGGTGTAATCATTGATTCTGGAAAGTTTAATTGGGATTTTAAAAAGTATCCGGCTCTAGCTGAATATAAAAAATTTAATAATTTTGCTTATATTGCTCGTTTAAGAAAGGATAGTTTGTCGAATTTTGGAGGTTGCTTAGCACCATTGAATGCATACTTGAATATTATCGGTCTTGAAACCTTGGGACTTCGTATGGAAAGAATTTGCAACAATGCAAAGCGGCTTGCAGAAGCTCTTACCACTTTTGGAAAAATTACTGTTAATTATCCTTTACTTTCAGGTAACAAGTATACAGAACTTGCAAAAAAGGAGCTTAAAGGGTTTGGAGGCGGAATTCTAACTTTAAGAGCTGGTACAAGGGAAAATGCTTTTAAAATTATTAATTCACTAAAAATTACAACTATCGCTTCTAATATTGGTGATGTTCGTACTCTGGTAATTTATCCGGCAACAACTTTATATCTTTATAATACGAAGGAAGAAATGAATGCTGCAGGAGTTTTTGATGATACTATTCGTATTTCGGTTGGTATAGAAGATATAGAAGATTTGATTGCTGATTTTAAGTTAGCAATTGAAAGCATAGAATAAAAGGAGTTTTGAATGGCAACTATTGATTATAATTCACTTAAAAAAGGTGGATTTATGAGGCAGAAGCAGAAAGGAAAATTTTCTCTTAGAGTTGGAGTTGTTGGGGGAAATCTTTCTGCAGAAGGTTTAGCTACTGTTGCGAAAGTGGCTGAGAAATATGGAAAGGGTTATGTCCACATGACTAGTCGTCAGAGTGTTGAAATCCCGTTTATTGATTTTAAAGATGTTGAAGAAGTAAATGCAGAACTTGCAAAAGGGGGTGTTCGCCCTGGTGTTTGTGGACCTCGTGTTCGAACTATTACTGCATGTCAAGGAAATGCAATATGTCCAAGTGGATGTATTGATTCTTATGAAATTGCTGTTGAGCTTGATAAAAGATATTTTGGTCGTGAACTTCCTCATAAGTTTAAGTTTGGTGTTACAGGTTGTCAAAATAATTGTCTTAAAGCTGAAGAAAATGATGTTGGTATAAAAGGAGGAATGATTATAAGTTTTGAAGAAAATGAATGTATAAAATGTGGAGTTTGTGAAAAGGCTTGTAGAGAAGGTGCAATTCTGTTTAATGAAGCAGATGGTGTAAAATTAAATGCAGAAAAATGTATTAATTGTGGTAGATGTGTAAAAGCTTGTCCTACTGGAGCGTGGAAAGGTGAAAGTGGTTATCTAGTGAGTTTTGGAGGGCTTTTTGGAAATAAAATTTATAAGGGAGAGCAAATTCTTCCTATTATCAAGGATAAGGAAACCTTATTTAGAGTGACAGACGCTGCAATTACTTGGTTTGAAAAAAATGCAAAGGCAAGTGAGAGATTCAGATTTACATTAAAACGTGTAGGGGAAGAAAGTTTCCGTAAAGATATTCAGAAAGCATATGAGGGTAAATAAAAATGGTAGATATTAAATATGATGAATTCCTGGATATTACAGATAAAGTTTGTCCTTTGACATTTGTAAAGGCTAAAGTGACTTTAGATGAACTTGATGTGGGGCAGGTTCTAGCAATCAGAATGAATGATGGAGAACCTGTTCAGAATGTTCCTCGTAGTATAAAAGATGAAGGACAACAAATTCTAAAATTACAGAATAATGAAGATGGGACATACACAATGTACGTAAGAAAACTGGAGAAATAAGGAATGGCAGAAAGTTTAAATAAAGAAAACTTTGAAAAAAGTGTAAAAACTAAAGGTAAAGTTCTTGTTGATTTTTATTCAGATAGCTGTGTTCCTTGCAAAAAATTAACTCCAATTCTTGGT
>JAILNT010000290.1 GCA_024691265.1 Treponema sp.
AAGCGAACTTCTTTTTACTTGTGTTGAAAAAGAAGGTTGTATGCAAGGTACAGACATGGAAGCTGTAAAAGCTTTAAGAGAGGCTGTAAAATGTCGTGTAGTTGCCGCCGGAGGAGTAAATTCTTTAGAACAGATAGTTGAACTGGAAAAAATGGGCTGTGATGTTCAGCTTGGTATGGCTTTATACACAGGAGCTGTGAGTTTAAAAGATAGTTTCATTGGCTGCTTAAATTTTGAGAAAGTTGATGGAATGATTCCTGTTATTGCTCAAAGTCCTAGTGGTCAAGTTTTGATGATGGGATATTCTAATAAAGAAGCCTTTGAAAAGACATTTGAAACAGGAAAGCTTACATTCTTTAGTCGTACACGTAATGTATTATGGACTAAAGGAGAAACAAGCGGTCATTATCTTGAACTTGTACGTCTTAGAGCAGATTGTGATAGAGACACCGTACTTGCAACAGTTATTCCTCATGGTGGTGTATGTCACACAGGAAGCTTTACTTGTTTTGGTTCTGAGCCTGATGAAAAAAGTTCTCTTGAACGTCTTTACAATACAATATCAGAACGTTTTGCAAATCCAAAACCTGGCAGTTATACAGCTACTCTAAACGATAAAAGAGTTCGTGAAAAAATAATGGAAGAAGCAGAAGAGCTTACAGATGATGCAGAAACAAAGGAAGATGTTATTTGGGAAGCTGCAGATTTACTTTATTTTGTAAGTGTTCTTATGTATAAAGAAGGTGTTAATTGGCAAGACGTTTATAATGAGCTTGACAAACGCCACAAAGAGAAATAAGAAATAGAAAAATATATATAGGGGTGCATAAAATGATTAAGATTCAGAAGGCAAGTGAAGTTGAAGAAGATTTCTTTAACGGACGTGATTTTGGCGGAACAATCGATACTGTAAAAGATGTTCTAAGTGATGTGAAGTCTAGAAAAGATGAGGCTTTGCATGAATATAGTGCTAGATTCGATGTGTCTTCTCCTTCCCATTTTGAAATCCCTATGGAAGAATTAAAAGCAGCTGCAGAAAAAATGCAGAAAACAAATCCTTCTCTTTATGATTCTCTTTGTTATTCTCGTGATTTAGCACTTAGATTTGCTAAAAAACAAAAAGAATCTTTTAATGATTTTGAAGTAGAGCTGGAAGAAGGTCTTTTTACAGGTCAAAAAAATATCCCAGTTGAAAGAGCTGGAGTATATGTGCCTGCAGGTAGATTTCCTTTAGTTTCTACAGTTGTAATGACTGTTACACCAGCTGTAGCTGCTGGGGTTAAAGAAATAATTCTCTGTACCCCTCCAAGAGTTCACCCAGATGATTTAAAAAAATCAAAAGAAAATGGTTTAGGAATACCAGGAAAGGCTTTTATTGGCGGAAAAGCTTATGCCGATGAAAATATAATGGCAGCAGCTTACATTTGTGGAGTTACAAAAGCTTTTGCCTGTGGTGGTAGTCAAGCTATTGGAGCCTTGGCTTTTGGAACTGAATCTATCCCTAGGGCAGATGTAATTGTAGGGCCTGGAAATAAATTCGTTGCAGAAGCAAAAAGACTTGTTTATGGAACTGTAGGTATTGATATGGTTGCAGGTCCAACAGAAGTATTTATTATTGCTGATAAAACTGCAAATCCTGAATGGCTTGCAGCAGACCTTTTAGCACAGGCTGAACATGATGTAGTTGCACAACCGATTCTTGCAACTCCTGATGTAGAACTTGCAAGAAAAGTTTCAGAAGAAATAGAAAAACAGTTAGAAAATTTATCTACAAAGGCAACTGCAAGAGAAAGTATAGATAATTGTGGTCGCATTATTATTACAGATTCATTGGAACAGGCTGCAGAAATTGCAAATAAAAAAGCTCCTGAGCACTTAGAACTTGCTATGGAAGATGGAAAAGAAAGAGAAAAAATAGCTTCTATTGTACATAATTATGGCTCACTATTTATTGGACACAATTCGGCTGAAGTTTTTGGAGATTATGCAGCCGGTCTAAATCATACATTACCAACTTCTGGAAGTGCAAGGTTTACAGGTGGTTTAAGTGTAAGAGTGTTTTTGAAAACTGTTACAACTTTAAGAACAATTGCAGAAAGTAAAGGTGCTATAGCTTCTGCTAAAGCTTCTGGTTATTTAGGAGATGCAGAAGGACTTGCCGCTCATGCAAAAGCTGCAAGACTAAGATTGTCCAAATAAAGATAAAAGCAATATTATTGAAAGCTTACTCATATTCATGTAAAATAGACAGCTAGTTTTACATAACTGGCTTTAAATATTAAAAGCCAGTCTTACAAAGGAAGTCATAATGAGAATTTGCAAACTTGGCGAAGATGTTTTAAGACAGAAATGCGAAAGCGTAAAGCCTGAAGAAATAAATGATGAAATGAGGGCTTTGTTTAATGAAATGTTTGAAACAATGATTAGTGCAAATGGTGTTGGTCTCGCTGCTCCTCAAGTTGGAATTGCCAAAAGATTTTTTGTAGTAATAGCAGATGATGATGTTCGCCGTGTATTCATAAATCCTGAAATAACAAAAACTTCTACTGAAGTTGAAGAATATGATGAAGGTTGTTTAAGCATTCCTGGTATATATGAAACAATTGTTCGCCCTAAAAAAGTTTCTATAACAGCTTTGAATGAATTTGGTAAAAGATTTGTAATTGAAGATGCAGAAGGATTACTTGCCCGTGTTATCCAGCATGAAAACGACCATCTTGATGGTGTTCTTTATATCGATAGAGGTGATGCTGCATTCAAAGAAGATACTATTGAAAAGTTTAAAAAGCGTGAAGAAAGAAAAGCATTGAAAGATGCAAAAAGAGAAAAGAAACATGCAAGTATAGCTGCAAAGAAAGCTGCTAAAGAGGCTAAGAAATCAGGCAAATGAGTTTAAGAATATTATATGCAGGTAGTCCTGAACCAAGTGCTGCCGTATTAGACCATCTTTTAAGCATTCAGAAAGAAAAGGGCTTTGAGATTGTTGGCGTTTTAACAAATCCTCCTAGTGCACAAAAAAGACATAAAACTCTAATTCCGACAGCAGTTGCAGCAATTGCAGAAAAGAATGGAATAAAAGTATTTACTCCTGTTCATTTAGACAGTGAATGCAGAGTTCAAATTTCTGAAATAAAAGCTGATTTATTGGTCTGTTTTGATTATGGACATATATTCGGACCAAAATTCCTTGCGATGTTTCCTTTAGGAGGAATAAATCTCCATCCTTCTCTTTTACCTAAATATAGAGGTTGTACTCCTGTTCCAGCCGCAATACTTGCAGGTGATAAAGAAACAGGAATAAGTTTACAGACTCTTGCACTAAAAACAGATGAAGGCGATTTACTGGCACAAGAAAAGATACTTCTTTCAGGAAAAGAAACAACAGAAAGCATGATGGCATGTGATGGAATTGTTGTAACAAAGGGGAAACTGATGCTTGAAAAAGCTCTTTCTGAAATAGTTGCTGCAAAGACTTGTAATGGCTATTCGTTACCACATCTTACACCACAGACAGGAGATGCTAGTTATACACCTTTTATTTCAAAAGATGATGGAAAAATCGATTGGAATAAAAGTGCAAATGAAATTGAAAGAATGATAAGAGCTTATACTCCATGGCCTAATTGTCATACAGTTTCAAATAATGTTGTACTAAAAATACTTGAAGCTCATGTTGTTGAAGATTCTGATGAAGGAGCAAAAGCAGGGACTGTGCTTGGTTTTGATAAGTCTGATGGAATCCATATTAAAACAGGAAGTGGAGTCCTTAGTGTTACTAAGCTTCAATGGCAGGCAAAAAATGCAGTTGATTATAAGTCATTCATGAATGGAGCTAGGAACTTTGTAGGTTCTGTACTTGGCTAATATTAAAGTTAGTTTGTTATAGATTTTAGTAGGTATAAATATGTTAGAAAATAGTCGTGGAAAGTTTGTATTTTTTCTTGTAGCGATATGTTCATTTGTTTTAATGGGATTTTCTTGCCTTTTAACTTTTATGTTCTTGGTTAGAGGGTCTGAAGAAGTTATGGTTCCAGATGTTGTAGGTAAGCCTTTAACACAAGCATTGCAAGAGATGCAAAAGAAAGAGCTTTATCCAAGACTACAGCTTCGTTATTCTGATAACCTTGATGATAAAGACATTGTTCTTGAACAGGAGCCTGATGCTGGAGAAATTGTAAAAGCAAATCGCCGTATAACAATAACTGTAAGTCGCGGTGTAATGTTAACACATATACCAGATTATATAGGTGCAATGTATGATGATGCTAGTGTTAGAATAAAGGCACTTTCAGATTCTGATGGAAGAAATCTTTTAACATTGGAAAAAGCTGTATACAAAACTAGCTCCTTGCCAGAAGGAACTATTATTGCACAAACACCAGCTGCAGGCACTCCTATAGTTGACCCTATTTCTATTCAATTTATTGTAAGTAAGGGAAATGCAAAACATACAGTAGAAGTTCCAAGTCTTAATGGAAAGACTGTAAGCGAGATTCTTAATCTCATGAAAAAAACAAAACTTACTTTTGATTTTACAAGTCATATTGCTGCAGAAGGAGAAGCAACAGGAGCTGTTACCTCAGTTTCTGTAACAGATGATAAAGCTATTCCTGAATATAGTCATGTAAAAGTAGATTTTGCATTCCCAGAGCCAAAAGATGATTCTGTAAGTGTTTATGGCATTTTCTCTGAAGAAGTTTCTGAATACCCATATCCTGTTCCAATGAAAGTAACGGTTGAAACTCCTTCACAGGAAAAATATGAACTTACATCTTTCTTACATAAGGGAGGTCTTGTAACAGTTCCTTATTCTGTTCCAAGAGATTCTGTTATTAAATTAGAAGTTAATCTAGAAAATAAATAAATATAACTAAAATGGGGGCAGTCTTATGAAAAGACCTCTTGTTTGTCTTACCGTTTCGGGTAAAACTATCGCAGAAGATTTAGCTTTGGTAAATCGATATAGAAAATATATTGATATTGTTGAATTAAGAGTTGATTTTCTGACAGATGATGAACGTCTTAGCGTAAGAAGGTTCCCAGAACTTGCAGGACTTCCATGTATACTTACTATTAGAAGAAAAATAGATGGAGGTCTTTATGACGAAGGAGAAGCATCTCGCACAATTTTATTTGCAAGAGCAATGTCTTTTGCAGACCAAGATAAACGCAAAAATTTTGCTTATGTAGATTTTGAAGAAGATTTTCATGTTGCAAGCCTTCAAGATGCAGCCCTAGCTTTTGGCACTCATATTATAAGAAGTGTTCATGATATGAATGGACCTATTTTAGATATTGCAGAAAGATTAAAAAAATTACGTACAACAGGTTTTGAAATTCCTAAAATAGCATTTATGCCTCATACGCTTTCAGATGTAACTAATATGTTTAGTGAAACAAAAGCATTTAACGGCGATGATTACATACTTTGTGCAATGGGACCTTTAGGACTTCCATCAAGAATACTTTCTGCAAAACTTCATTCATTCCTTACATATACATCGCCTACTGAAAATCTTGCAAATCTTTCAAATATAGGTCATTTAGACCCTGTTACTTTACATGATGTTTATCATTATCAAAAAATTGACGAAGAAACAAAAATATTCGGTATAACAGGTTGGCCTCTAAATGCAACTTCTAGTCCTATGCTACACAATACAGGCTATGAAAAACATAATATAAATGCAGTTTACATTCCAATACGTTCAGAATCTATAGACGATGCACTAGAATTCTGTGATGTTGTAGGTGTAAAAGGAATGTCTGTTACAATACCTCATAAAGAATCTGTTTTAAGCTATCTAAAAGAAGTTTCTGAACAAGTAGGAGAAATTGGAGCAAGCAATACAGTTATCAATGCTGGTGACCATTGGATTGGCTATAATACAGATGCCATAGGCTTTACAAAAGCTTTACTAGAATTTACAGGAACTAAAAATCTATTTAGATGGCATGTTTCTCTTATTGGTGCAGGTGGAGCTGCTAAAGCTATTGCTTATGCCTTAAAGCAGCTTGGAGCTAAAGTTTGTGTATTCAACAGAACTCCATCTCGTGCAAAACAACTTGCAACTCATTTTGGCTTTAAGTGGGCAACACTAGGAGCTGAATCTATAGATATATTAAAAAAGTATAATGAGCTTATAATTCAAACAACAAGTGTTGGTATGGGTAGTCATGAATCTTCAAATGAAGATAATGATCCTTTATTCTTCTATGATTTCTATGGGCATGAAAAGCTTTTTGACATTGTTTATGTTCCAGAAACAACACCTGTAATGGCTAGAGCTGCAAAAGCTGGTTGCCATGTATGTAATGGTTATGACATGCTCAAATATCAGGGATACAAGCAATTTGAATTGTATACAGGAGTCGAATATGACAGTAAAGACTAAGGATGAACAGAAAGTCTTGGCAGCAACAACAGCCATTGATGTTCTTATCGAAGAAGGTAAGATAAAAAGTGGTATGAAGATAGGGCTGGGGACTGGAAGTACAGCTCTTCCTGCGGTAAAACGTTTGGCAGAGAGAATTGAAGATGGCACTTTGAAGAATGTGAAAGCTGTAGTAACGAGTTTTCAAACTGCAAATGCCTGTGCTGATTGGGGAATCCCTGTCTACACACTTAATGATAAAGTAATCTTAGGTCATCTTGATTTAACAATCGATGGTGCTGATGAAATTGACCAGAAAAACAACCTGATAAAAGGTGGTGGAGCTGCTTTACTTAGAGAAAAAATTGTTGCCTATAATTCTGATTCTTATGCTATTGTAGCAGATGAAAGCAAAAATGTGGAAAGTTTGGGCACAAGATTTGCTTTGCCAGTTGAAATTATAGGAGATGCAAGATTCCCTATAACAAAAGCATTGGAAGCTTTGGGAGCAAAATGCGTTCTTCGTGAAGGTGTCCGTAAGTGTGGACCTGTAATTACTGATAATGGTAACCAGATATTAGATTGTCTTTGGGAAAATCCAGTAGAAGCAAGCATTATGGAAGCTAAAATAAATGAGATTCCTGGAGTTGTAGAAAATGGATTTTTCACAAAACTACGTCCGATTGCTTTTATAGCTCATGCAGATGGAAATGTAGAGATACGAAGATAAACTGATTTTAAAATATAAAAAGGTGTCCTAAATTTTTAAGAGTATAAAATGAACTCTTAATTTTAGG
>JAILNT010000310.1 GCA_024691265.1 Treponema sp.
TTTTCAAAATTTTCAAATTATGAAGAAGAATTAAAAATTAAAGATGCAGACTTAGTTTCAATTTTCAATAGCGATAATATTGAATATATAAAACAGCATAATGTTTATTGCACAGAAGTTACTGTAGATAAAGATAATGAAATCTCTAAAACAATCGCAATGTTACAAACAGAAGGCTCTTTAAGAAAGCCATATTTCTATTTACTAGGCTTAGATAAAAGCACTAATAAATACAAGCTTCTCTTTGAAAGTGATGAAAAAACACTTTATCCTGTGACAGAAAACGGAAAGAGCTATTTTTTTGAACAGGTTATAAATTTTGATACAAAAGTTCTTGAAGGCTGTAATCTTTATATTCTTTCAAAAAAGAACAAAAATTATGCATTTGAAAAAATAGAAGCTGCAAAAGTCGAACGCAATTATAATCTTTCTAAGGAAGATAAAAAATGGCTTTCTGTAGACGACATAGAAAAAATAACTAAATTTGATTATTCTGCTTTAGCTTATAAAGAAAATCACCCAGCAATGATAGAAACAAAAATCGGTGATAAGACTATAAAAGCAAAACTTTTTCATACAAGTGTATCTTATCTACCATCTAATTATACTATCAAAGTTTATCAAGATGATTTAGAGATTTTTAATAGTTTTGAAGGAGAATGGGGATTCAAGCTTTTGAAAAACAATGATAAAAACTATTTAGTCTATATTGGAATGGGTAAAAACGGAGTTAATCCAAGAGTTGGCTCAATGTCAGAATTTCTTATCACAGTAATAGACCTTGATACAATGGGCAAAATATACGAAAGTTATGTTGATTCTGACATAAAATACATAAGGCAATTTTAGGGATTTTAACACAAATGAATATTTATATAACAAGACACGGTGAAACTGATTGGAATAAACTATGGAAACTACAGGGACGTACTGAGATTCCTCTAAATGCAAAAGGCGAAGAACAAGCCTTGAAAACCGGAAAAAACATGAAGAAAGAAGGTATTGTATTTGATAGAGTTTATACAAGCCCTCTTTCAAGAGCTGTAAAAACAGCAGTATTAATAAGTGGTTTTGAAGAAAAGAACATAATAAAAGACAATAGAATCATAGAATTTTCATTTGGAAAAGCAGAAGGCACAACTCCAGAAGAAAGAAAAAACATAAAAGAACTTGCATCTTTTAATGATTTTTTTGAAGCTCCTCAAAATTATAAGGCTGCTCCTGATGCAGAATCTTTTGAAACTGTTCTAAAACGTACTGCTGATTTTCTTGAAAATGAAATAAAGCCTCTTGAAGGGAAATATAATAATATTCTTATAACGACTCATGGAGGAACTTTACAATCACTTCTTCTTCATATAGATGGAAGAAATTTAGCTCATTACTGGGATATAAGCTTCCCTAATTGCTCCATGAACCTTATAAAACTTGAAAATGGAATATTTTCTATAGAATACAACAGTAAAGTTTTCTACTAAATTTTATAATACAAGGTTATAAACTATTACGTTCCCAAAAAACTCCATCTTTATAGCCTTGTATTGTTTTATCATTATCAGCTCTTTGAAGTCTTTTTTCTGCCCAGATACAATATTCTTCATTTTGCTCAATACCGCAATATCTTCTTCCCAATTTTTTTGCAACAACACTTGAAGTTCCGCTACCTAAAAAAGGGTCAAATATAATATCATTTTCTTTAGATGAAGCAAGAATTAATTTTGCATAAAGCTTTTCAGGTTTTTGAGTTGGGTGGTCTGTATTTTCGCTCATAGACCAGAAAGGAACGCTTATATCGTCCCAAAAATTAGAAGGACAGGTTAATCTGAAATTACCGTTTTTGCTTTTTTCCCAGTCTTTTGGTTTTCCATTTTCTTTATATGGAGCTAATACCCTTCTTTTTATTTTTACGGCATCTAAATTAAAATAATAATTTTTCGGGTCTTTTACAGCATACCAGATATCTTCCATGCCATTTTTCCAGTTATTTTTTGAACCTCTCCCCTTCTCCCTTTGCCAGGTTATGCGATTTAATACCGTTAATTCTTTTTCTATCGCACGCTGTAAAGAAGATGTACATTTCCAGTCACCACACATATAAAGAGAACCAGTTTTTTTAAGTTTTTTGCATACTAGAGGAAACCATGTTGCAAGATATTCATCATAATTTTCATCTTTCATAGAATTAAAATGAAATCCATTAAAATTTTTTGTAAGGTTATAAGGGGGATCTATTATTATAAGGTCTGCAAAATTATCAGGTATATATTTTAGTAGATT
>JAILNT010000312.1 GCA_024691265.1 Treponema sp.
GAAGAAAATATCGGTCTTAAAAAAAATTTTGAAGTAGATAATAATAAACTTTTAATTAATTTTTATCCACATACTGGAAATGTAGGTTTTTCTGCTGTTTATAATAATTTACTTGCTGCAAATAATAGTTTTTTTTCAAATAAAATTGAAAAATATCCGCTTATAGAAAAAAAGAATAATTACAATTCGAGCTATTTTTTCTTATATGTAGATGGAAAGTGCTATAAGTTAAAAAGAAGTTCAGATGTAGCTTGCTGGGTTGTAAAGAGTGAACAGGGAGTAAAAGTTTCATATAAAGTACGAGATTTTGCTCAAGTTGATATTAATTATGTTTTGGTACATGATAAGGCTTGTGCTCAGATATCTGCCGTTATATCTAATATAAGCAATGAAGAACATGAATATGGACTTTGTTCTGTTTATGATACTTTTCTTGGAGAGACTTCAGGGCTGCATTTTTCTACAAAAAATATAAATTCTATATCTAATAAGGTTATATTTGATAATTTTGAAAATGAGTCTTATTTAAGGTCTTCTGACGGTTATTCTTCTATCCAATTTACAGCTTCGATGAATGATACTGATGCTTTTGAGAAAGTTATTTTGGCTTCTGAATCTGATTTTTCTTTTAACAGCTGGTTTCCATCTGTTGCAATTGGAAAACCTTTTACTACAGTTGAGTCTTATGGTGATTCTGTTGCAGCTTTTTATTGGAAGCGTTCTCTACTTGCTACTGGACAAAATAGAATTATAACTTTTTATGTGTCAGCAGCCTGTAATGGTAATGTCCCTGAATATATAAGGGAAGCTTCTGAAGCTAAAGTTATCAAAGTTGAAAATGCAAAAAGTAATGTGATAAAAGAAACTTCATTGAATGCTAATAATGCTAAAATTAATGAGGAGAAAATAGATTCGGAGTACATTCAGAGCTTATTGGACAGAATTGAAATGTTAAAAGCAGGAGATGAAAACGGAGCTAGCGAAGAGGAAATAAAAAAATTGAATGCAGAAATTGATGTGATTTTACAAATGATGAGGCAAAAATAGAATGAGCCGTTCAGTTTTAGAAGCTGCGCAGCTACTTTTGCGCCGTAGGAAATTTGCAGATGCAATAACAATGTTGGAATCTCGTCGTGAATTGTACCATGGTAATTTTCAATTTTATCTTACTATGGGTATAGCTTGTCTTTATGTTGGAGATTTTGGAACTGCAAATGCATATTTTCAGGAAGCTCGTCATATACATGAAAATGATGTAAATCTTCTTTTGGGATTTGCTGTTATACATTTAAGAAGAGGCGATGTTGACAGAGCTTTGGGCTATTATCTTGACGTTATAGATAATGAGCCAGAAAATTCTATTGCAAAAAATGCTATGGAATTTATAAGAAAGCATGGTGATTATGATACAATCTGTAAGTGGGTTGATACGGGTAAAATAAAGATGTTTTATCCTCCTTTGGGAATTAATCCGTCTCTTATTTTAGGAGGAGGTGCTTTAGCTTGTATTTTAGCTGCTTTTATTTGCCTTATGGTATTTTTTAATCAGTCTAATAAAAACCGTGTTATAGGACCAAGGGCAAATCTTACACATCTTGAACTTACAAGCGAACAAAAACAACATGCTCAGGAAACTGACTTGTCATCTTCTAATTATAGATATATTTTATCTAATGAGCAGATTAATAAATCTTATGAAATGGCTAAGATGTATTTCCAGTCTAACAAGGATAATGCTGCTCAAGTTGAAATAAACAGGATATTAAACTCCAATGCATCTTTTGTTATAAAACAAAATGCAAGACAGCTAATGTCTTATCTAAAATCTCCTACATTCGACACATTCAGGGATAATTATTCTCATGATGATTATGATTATAATAAAGTTGTAGAAGATGTTTATCTTTATCTTGATTGTTGGGTTATATGGTCAGGAAGAGTTTCTAATAAAACTTCTTTAGAAGGAGGCTCTTATGGCTTTGACCTTCTTGTAGGCTATGAAGATTTGAGAAACTTAAAAGGAATTGTTCCTGTTTATTTTAAGATTGCTCCTCAGCCAGAAATAGATGGAGATAAATCTATAAGGGTTTTAGGAAAAGTAACTTTAGATAATGGAAAGTTAAGGCTTGATGCAAAATCTGTTTATCAGCCACCTATGCAAAAAACTACAGCTGATAATATTGCACAATAAAAGTTAAAAAAAAATATAAAAAAACT
>JAILNT010000314.1 GCA_024691265.1 Treponema sp.
AGTTTTTTTACTATTGCATGTCTTTTACTGACAGTTTTACCGCCAGCTATATTAAATATTCTGGCTTATCCGGTAAGTCATAATTTAAGTGTGAAGATTTCTGATTATATTGTAAAGGTTTGTGCACCAAGAGTTTTTGCCATTCTTTCTACATATAAGAAATTTAAATTTCTAGGTGATAAAAAGAGTAAAGAACTGCTACCTGAGCAATTTTTAGTTATTTCAAATCATCAGAGTCTTATGGATATACCTTTATTTATGAATTATATGAGGAATAAAGATTTACGTTTTGTTGCAAAAGATGAACTTGCAAGACATGTTCCTCTTGTTTCAGAAATGCTTAGAACTCATGAGCATTGTATGATTCCACGCAGAGGAAGTCCTGTTGTTGCTATGCGTACAATGGAGAATTTTGGAAAAAGGGTTATTGAGCGAAATCAGATTCCTATTATTTTCCCAGAGGGTACAAGAAGTAGAGACGGTAATGTTGGAAAGTTTTACGCAGCTGGATTTAGAAAAATTGCTGAAACTGTAAAGCTTCCTGTTGCTGTAGTTGCATTAGATGGTGGCTGGAAAATTTCCCAACTTGGAGGTATTCTTCGTAATCTTTATCAGGGCTCTTATAAAATCAAAGTTTTGAAAGTTTATGATGCTCCTTCTTCTAAAGAAGAGTCTACACATATTCTTGATGAAGGTAGAGAATTAATAGTTAAGCAACTTGAAGAATGGCGTAAGGCTAATAATAAGTAATACTTTGATTATATTGGAATAGGGGGATAACTTTTAGCTATCCCCCTATTTTTGTATTTAAAATAAAAAAAAGCTGCCTATTAAAGCAGCCCTTTAAAAGCTGCATTTCAATAGCAGCTCTTTTTTCATTATTTGAAGTCCTTTGGACGGCGCTCTTGACGCTTACACTTCTGGCATTCAGCGATGCTTTTGATTCTGCCATTTGTGATGATTGTCTTCATTACGATTTCACCACCGCAATCTGGGCACAAGAATTTCTGTGTTGCAACACTGGTACGAGAGTTTTTACTGGCTCCTGCCATGACTAGCCTCCATTTGAGATAATCGATATTTTGCAATAATACACAATAAATATTATGGTGTCAATAACTTTGAAATCATCAACTTTGTAAAGTTGTACATAAAAAGAGATTACAAAATTGTATTCTCTTGACTAATAGAAAAGCCTTTGATAATATAAGTGAAGTTTTTGTTTGGGGGTTCTCTTTTGAAAAAGAAGACATCTGCAGAAAAAGCCCTTGCACAGAGCGAAGTTCGTCGTCTGCGCAATAAGGCTGTGAAAAGTTCCTGCCGCACAAGCGTAAAAGCTTTTGTTGCCGCAGTTCAGAAGAAAGATGCTAAGCTTGCAGAAACATCGTTGAAGACACTTGTTTCTGAACTTGATTCAGCACGCCAGAAGGGTATTCTTACTCGCAACGCTGTATCACGCAAGAAGTCTCGCATGATGAAACTTTACAACGTTTCATTCGGTACAACTGCTGGAAAATAACGAAGGTTAAGGGAAATCACCGGACTTGTGGATAATAGAGGCGTTAATCGTTCAATGATAGGAATCGGTATGCGTTTATTGTAAGGCAATATTTGATGATTTTCCTTCCTTTGTTTGCAGGTGGAACGCATTTCTTATTGGGGTGGGTGATCATTATGTCACAAAAAAAAGTCACAAAATATAATTTGGTAGAATCTGTTTACCAGAAAATAAATATAAAATGTGAAAAACGCGTTGTTCAGGAAGTTATTGAAAATCTTTTAGATCAGTTAAAGGAATCTTTGAAAGACGGTGCTACTATTGAGCTTCGTGGATTTGGTACATTTGAACCTCGTCTGAGAAAGGGTAGAGCAAAAGCTCGTAATCCTAAAACCGGCGAGCAGCTTTCAGTAGCTCCTCACTATGTTGCAGCTTTCCGTTCTGGTCAGGAATTGAAAAAGGCTCTTTGGGAACTACCTGTTGAGAAGGTTGAAAAAAGCAAGAAATAGCTTTATTAAAATGTATAAGCATTTTATTATGTGATTGTTATGCGTTTTTTTTGCGTAACGAATTGTAGTTTTAACTACTATATATTATTTCTGTCTGCCATGAATATAGGCGGCAGAAATATCTTTTAAGATGTAAGTATGGAAAAAAACAACGAGAATATAACTTATTTTGGACAGGAAACAGAGTTTGATGGTGTACTTGAATTTACTGATTCTTTAGTGATTACAGGAAAATTTCATGGTACTATAAAAGCTTCTGGTTCATTAGAAATAGAAAAATCTGCTGTTTGTGATGTAGATGATATGACTGTTCGTTCTGTTGTTATTTCTGGAAAAGTTAATGGTAATATACATGCTTCTGACAGAATTGAAATGTGTTCAGGAAGTGTTGTTACTGGTGATATTGAAAGTGCAAGACTTCGTATTGCTGACGATGTAGAATATGAAGGTCAGATTACCATGCTTGATTCTGCTCCTGAAAAGGATTTGTTTTCTGCTTCTTCTTCAGAGTTTAAGCAGTCTTTGATGTTGAAAATTGTTCAGGCAAGATAGTTTTTTCTTGACATATTTTTTTTTCTTACGTATAATTCAGTTTAATTATTTCTATAACAAGTAGTTTTTTACTTGCGATTTCTGTATTTTAATTTTTTTCACATAAATAATCTTTACATATGGAGTAATATGAATGGCACCCTATAAAAGACGCCGTACGGACGAGATGTCCGATGCTGCGGTACAGCCAGAGGCAGAAAGCCAGGTGCAAATGGAGCTTGGGGCTCAGTCTGCATCAGAATCAGCAGAAGGTGAAGTAACTGAAAAACAGCCTGCTGCAAAAACTGTTCGTGCAAGAAGAAAGAGAGTTGTAAAAATAGTCCCTAGTGTTGAATCTGTTATAGAGCAGCAAGCTTCAGAAGAAAAGAAAAATGAAACTGGAAGTAGTGATGGAAAGAAGTTTGAAATAAATCTTGATTTGAATAAAGAATTAGCTGATGATTCTCTTCAAGAAGTTTCTTCTCCTGCTATTACAAAAGAAGATATTTGTTCAAGAGAAGATATTTCTCAGAAGGAAAATTGTTCTAGTTCAGAAGATGCTACTTGTTCAAATGTTACAGAATCTGAGGAAATTGAAAACCCAAAAGATGCTATTGAAAAAAAAGCTGTAAGACGGACTAGAGCTTCAAAAAATGTAGAAGAATCTAATTGCTTAGAAAGTACTTCTCAAACAGAAGAGACTACAGAAGAAGAATCTTCCGATGGACAAAGTAATCAGCAAGTAAATAATAATCAAAATAGTGAATATCGTTCTAATAGATATGAGCGATATGGCAATGACCAGCCAAGACAGCGATGGGGTGATAGACAGCCTCGTTATAATTCAAGAAATAGTAGATATAACACTCGCCGTGTAAATTATGATAGACAGGCTCAGGCACGAGCTGAAGCTAGAGCAGAAATAGAGGCAAATCAGAAAATAGAAAATCCAGAAGAATATGAGTCAAAACCACGTCTTTTAATCAATGACCTTACAAAGATGGGAATGACAGATTTAAGACAGTATGCTATAGGTTATGGCTTAAATGAAGATGAATTAGCTCCTATGAAAAAGCAGGAATTAATTTTCTCTATTCTTAAAGCACATACAGAACATGGTGGTATAATTTTTGCATCTGGTGCACTTGAAATACTTCCTGATGGATATGGATTTTTGCGTTCTCCGCAGAACAGTTATCTTCCAGGTCCTGATGATATCTATATATCTCCAAGTCAGATACGTCTTTTTAATTTGAAAACAGGTGATACTGTTTATGGACAGACTCGTTCTCCTAAAGAAGGGGAAAGATTCTTCGCATTGCTTCGTATTGAGTCTGTAAATATGGACGACCCTAAGGTTGCTCAGACTCGTATTCCTTTTGAAAATCTCACTCCTTTGTATCCTAATAAAAAACTTCAGCTTGAAACAGTTTCAAAGGAATATTCTACTCGTCTTGTAGATTTGTTTTCACCAATTGGAAAAGGTCAGCGTCTTTTGATTGTTGCTCCACCTAAAGCTGGTAAGACAATATTGATGCAGAAAATAGCAAATGCTATAACAACAAATCACCCTGAAGTTTATCTTATTGTATTGCTTATTGATGAACGTCCAGAGGAAGTTACTGAAATGGAACGCTCTATTAATGCAGAAGTTATTTCTTCTACATTTGATGAGCAGGCAACCCGCCATGTTCAAGTTGCGGAGATGGTTCTTGAAAAGGCTAAACGCCTTGTTGAGCATAAAAGAGATGTTGTTATTTTCCTAGATTCTATAACACGTCTTGCTCGTGCTTATAATCAGACAGTTCCTACTTCTGGTAAGGTTCTTTCTGGTGGTGTTGATAGCAATGCACTTCATAAGCCTAAGAGATTTTTCGGTGCTGCACGTAATGTAGAAGAAGGCGGTTCTTTAACTATCATTAGTACTGCTTTAATTGATACAGGCAGCCGTATGGATGAAGTTATATTTGAAGAATTCAAGGGAACTGGAAACAGTGAAATTGATTTGGATAGAAAACTTGCAGAACGTCGTATATTCCCTGCAATTAACATTAAAAAGAGTGGTACAAGAAAAGAAGAATTGCTGCTTACTGAAAATGAATTGCAGAAACTTTGGGTTTTAAGGAAAGTTATAAATCCAATGGAAGATGTGGAAATTATGGAATTATTGCTTGAGAGAATGAAAAAATCAAAGGATAATGAAGCATTTCTTGCATCTATGAATACGGGTAGTGCTGCAATAAACTAATTGTTTTTTTATACTTGATTAATATCATGTATTTGTAGTAAAATCTAAAAATGTTGCTTTGATGCACAATGAAGTTGATTTGTCGACTTTGTTATGCCGTCTTGGGCGCTAACGGTAAGGGGTTCTGCTGACCGGGTGTTCTACGTCATAGGGCAAGGTCTCAAATATAGGAGTTTTTTTATGAAAAAGGGAATCCATCCTGACTACAAATTGACAAAGATTACTTGCGTTTGTGGTAATGTAATCGAGACACGTTCAACAGTTGAGAATATCCACGTTGAAATCTGTTCTGCTTGCCATCCATTCTATACTGGAAAGCAGAAGTTAGTTGATACAGCTGGACGTATTGAACGCTTCAACAAGCGTTATAATAAGATTGCAACAGAAACAAAGTAATTTTTATTATTTTATCTGTTTAATTTTATTTAGTCATTTTTTGACAAACGTATCTGCTTTTAGTTGCAGAGATACTTTTTAACCGATATAACAAAAACCTGTCGTTGTTAACGATGGGTTTTTTTATTTTTTATATATTTCAATATCTTCTAAATCAATTCTTTGTGTGCTATACTTCGCGTTATGCATATTAAATTAGAACAGCTTAAAAAGGAATATAAAACTGCTGATGGTTCAATTACAGCTGTTGATAATGTTTCTTTAGATATTACTGAAAATACTGTATTTGGTATAATTGGAAAAAGTGGAGCTGGAAAGTCTAGTCTAGTTCGTTTAATTAGTTTGCTAGAAACTCCTGATAGTGGTGAAGTTTATTATGATGATAAACGGGTTGATAATCTTTCAAAAAATGCATTAATTTTGCAAAGAAGAAAGATTGGAATGATTTTCCAGAATTTTAATTTGTTTAGCTCTAGAACTGCCGCTAAAAATGTTGCCTATCCTCTTGAAATCTGTAATTTCCCAAAAAGCGAAATAGATAAGCGTGTTGCAGAGATGCTTGAACTTGTTGGTTTAGGAGATAGAGGAGATGCCCCTGTAAGTACTTTATCAGGAGGACAGAAGCAAAGAGTTGCTATTGCCCGTGCTTTGGCTACAAAACCAGATATTCTTTTCTGTGATGAAGCTACAAGTGCCCTCGACCCTCAGACTACAAGGGCTATATTGAAGTTAATCAGGGATATTCAGGCAAAGATGAATCTTACAGTTGTGATGATTACTCACCAAATGGAAGTTGTTAGAGATGCCTGTGATATGGTTGCTGTAATTGATAATGGAAAAATTGCAGAACTTGGTAATGTTGCAGAAATATTTTCTTCTCCAAAAGCCGCTATAACAAAAGAATTTATTTCTCATATAAGCGTTTCTGATACTGGAAATGATAAATTTGTAAGATGGTCTAAATCTGGTGGTAAATACATTCTTCATTTTGTTAATGATGATATTGGAAAACCTGTTCTTAGTGAAATCATAAAGAAATTTGATATCGATGTTAATATCAGAGCTGGCGGTATTCAAAACCTCACAAATAAGGATATTGGAACTTTAATAGTTGATTTTATGGGAGATGAGAAAGTTGTTTCAAAAGCTATTAACTATTTAGAAGAAAATGGAGTTTCTGTCGAGGAGGTAAAAAATGTTTGATAGTATCAGAATTTGGTTTGAAAGTTCCTGGGTTCAGGACTTTTTGCTACCATTAATAGAATTTGAATGGGTATCAACATTAGAAACATTAGAAATGTTATTGTTTGGTACTATTTTTGCAATAATAATAGGTTTCCCTGTAGGTATACTGCTTTGCGTAAGTTCTCCGAATGGTATCACACCTCGTCCCACTCTATATAAAGTTACAAGTGGTATTGTAAATGCTTTAAGGTCTTTTCCTTTTATTATTTTGATTATTCTTGTATTTCCTCTGTCGCGTCTTATATTAGGAACTGCTATTGGTACCACTGCCACAATAATTCCATTAAGTATAGCCGCTGCTCCTTTTGTTGCAAAGGTTATCGAGTCTGCTCTCATGGAAGTTGATTCTGGAGTTACTCAGGCTGCTCGTGCAATGGGGTCAACAAATTGGCAGATAATCTATAAAGTACTTGTCCCTGAAGCTTTGCCTTCCATTGTATCTGGAATTACTCTTACAGTTATAAATCTTATAGGTTATTCTGCAATGGCAGGTTCAATAGGCGGCGGTGGACTTGGAAATGCTGCTATCTGTTATGGTTATCAGCGAAATGAACTTCCTGAACTTATTTCATCTGTAATTATAATTATAGTACTTGTTGAGGTTATCCAGTTTATAGGAACTAAGATAAATCTTTATATAATGTCAAGCAAGTTTTTTAATCAAACTAAAAAGATATTTTCACCTATCTTTT
>JAILNT010000395.1 GCA_024691265.1 Treponema sp.
CCCTCTAAGGGGAGTTGATATTTAAGAAACTATTCATAAAACATAAAATATATAAAAAAATGTTACAGTAACGAGTGTTTGTATTTTTTTACATTTATATTGTTTTTTTATGTCAAATTTTATTATAAAACTGCAAAAATATGCAAAATCTACTTTTCTAAGAAAATATTTTTTGCTATATTAAAGTTGTTGCAGTTAAATTGCAGAAGCGTAAATAAGAGGTACGAAAATGGCTTTTAATTTCACAATAAAAAACGCATATTGTAAGCGTGTTTGGGACGAGCTTAGTGCTCGTTATGCAGATCAGGAACATTTTCTTCAGGCAGCAGGGCTTGTTCTTGAGACTATTTCACCTGTAGTAGACACAATGCCAGAGCTAGAGAACACAGCTGTTCTTGAACGCTTTGTAGAACCTGAACGCGTTATTATGTTCCGTGTTCCATGGACAGACGACCAGGGTAAGCCACATGTAAATCGTGGTTTCCGTGTACAATTTAACAGTGCCATCGGACCTTATAAAGGCGGTTTACGCTTCTCTCCAGAAGTAAATCTTGATGTTCTCAAATTCTTGGGATTTGAACAGGTTTTGAAGAACTCTCTTACAACATTGCCAATGGGTGGTGGTAAAGGTGGTTCAGATTTCGATCCTCATGGAAAGAGTGATGCAGAAGTTATGCGTTTCTGTCAGTCTTTCATGACAGAACTTTATCGTCATATCGGAGCTGATACAGACGTTCCAGCAGGTGATAAGGGTGTTGGCGGACGTGAAGTTGCATTCATGTTTGGTCAGTATAAGAGAATTGTAAATAACTTTACTGGAGTTCTTACAGGTAAAGGACTTGATTTTGGTGGTTCTTTGATTCGCCCAGAAGCAACCGGTTATGGTCTTATCTATTTTGCAGATTGTATGCTTAAAGCTGCAGGAACAGATTTCAAGGGTAAGGTATGTTCTATTTCTGGTGATGGAAATGTTGCCCAGTATGCTTGTCAGAAGATTCAGCAGCTTGGTGGAAAGGTTGTTACACTTTCTGATTCTACAGGTTACATTCTTGATGAAGATGGTATCGATGAAGAAAAATTAGCTTATGTTATGGAATTCCGTGCAGCTCACAAGAAGATTGATGAGTATGTAAAGAAGTATCCAAAGGCAAAATTCTTCAAGGGTGAAAAGCCTTGGGGTGTAAAAGTTGATTGTGCATTCCCTTGTGCTACACAAGATGAAATCTATGTTCCTGATGCAGAAAAACTTATTGCTAATGGCTGTAAGCTTGTTGCAGAAGGAGCTAATATGCCAACTCGTGCAGATGCAATTGAATTGCTTCAGAGTAAGGGTGTTCTTTTTGCTCCAGGAAAGGCTTCTAATGCCGGTGGTGTTGCTGTTTCAGGTCTTGAAATGAGTCAGAACTCAGAACGCTTGTCTTGGACTCGTGAAGAAGTTGATGCTAAGTTAAAGCAGATTATGACAAATATTCATGATAATGCATATGCAACTGCAGAAAAGTTTGCCACAAAGGCAGATTATGTTTCTGGAGCTAACATTTACGGCTTCCTTAAGGTAGCTCGTGCTATGATGGCTCAGGGCTTAGTATAATAAGCCGGTTATTATATTTTAGTTAAACAAGTTTATATAAAATAATCCTAATTAAATAAGAGTTTATCGCGAATTTTCCAGTTACGTCGAAGAGTTGAGTTTCAATTCTTCGACATTTTTTTTAATCTAAGGACATATTTTTATTGCTATTATAACTTATTGCTGTATAGTGAAAGTTTAGGGGTAAGCTTATGAAAAAAGTCCTTGTTACTGGCGGTACAGTATTCGTTAGCAGAAATGTTGCTGAATACTTTGTAAATAAAGGCTATGAAGTTTATGTTCTAAATAGAAATAATCGAAAGCAGTCTAAAGGTGTATTTCTTTTAAAGGGTGATAGGCTTTCTCCAGGAAACCTTCTTAAATATTTGCATTTTGATGCTGTTATAGATGTAACGGCTTACAATGCTAATGATATATTAAAGCTTCTCCCGGCTATTGGTTCTTTTGATAGTTATATAATGATAAGTTCCAGTGCAGTATATCCTGAATTTGCAAAACAGCCTTTTATTGAAGATACAGAGCTTTCTGAAAATAAGTATTGGGGTAAATATGGGCTTGATAAAATTGCGGCTGAAAAAGTTCTTTTAGAATGCGTTCCAGATGCTTATATTCTTCGTCCTTCTTACATTTATGGACCTATGAATAATGTTTATAGAGAAGCATTTGTTTTTGAATGTGCTTTAGAAGATAGATTTTTCTATATTCCTTCCGAAGGAAATATGAAATTACAGTTTTTATATATAAATGATTTATGTCGTTTTATTGATATAATAATTGATAATAAACCTGAAGAGCATATATTTAATCTTGGGAACAGGAATTCTGTGTCTATAAAAGACTGGGTTTCAAAATGTTATGCTTGTGCCAATAAAATAGCCCGATTTATAAGCGTTCCTGAAAATATCGAGCAGAGAAATTATTTTAGTTTTTATAATTATGAATATTATTTAGATGTTTCTAAACAGTATTCCCTTATGTCTGATACTATTTCTTTAGAAGAAGGACTTAAAAAGTCTTATAAATGGTATCTTGAAAATGCAGATAAGGTTAAAAGTAAGCCTTTTATTGAATATATAG
>JAILNT010000421.1 GCA_024691265.1 Treponema sp.
AATAACAGAAGAAGAAATAGTTAATAATTTTGAACCTTATATAACATATCTTGCAGAAGAAAATGATTTTACAAGGGAAGAGTGTCTTAAAAAACTTAAAAGAATGTATGACGGTTATCATTTTTCAAGAAAGATGGAAGGAGTATATAATCCTTTTAGCCTGTTAAATACATTTGAAAAAAGAGAATATAATAACTATTGGTTCGAGACTGGGACACCTTCGTTTTTGATAAAGAAACTGCAAAAAAGTAATATGGATTATAAAGATTTTACAAACGGTGTAACACTGGATTCTTTAGAATTAAAAGATTATAGAGATGATAACCCCGACCCAGTACCATTATTTTATCAGACAGGCTATCTGACTATAAAAGATTATGATGAAGACTTTGATTTATACACTCTAAAATATCCGAATGATGAAGTAAAGATTTCATTCTTAAAAAGTCTTGCACCATATATTTTTCATAAAGAAAATGAACCAAGATGGCTTGATATAGGGCATTTTGGAAAAGATATAGCAAATGGCAACATAGAAAATATGATGCAGAGATTTTCGTCATTATTTGCAAGCCTGCCTTATACTAGTGTTAAAGAAAAGAATAAGAGTACAGTAATAGAGCAGAATTTTCAGAATGTAATATACATAGTGTTTACCTTGCTTGGGAAATGGTCAAGAGTAGAAGAATACAGTGCCTTAGGAAGGGTGGATTGTGTACTTGAAACAGAAGAGAAAGTATATATATTCGAGTTTAAGAGAGACGGCAGTATAGAAGAAGCTTTTAAGCAGATAGAAGAAAAGAATTATGCAGAAAAATATAAGGCAAGCGGCAAGAAAATAATAAAGATAGCAGTGAACTTTTCAAGCGAAAAGAGAAATATTGCTGAATGGAATTTTAGATAAAAAAATGCACCCTTAGAATTAAATTTTAAGGGTGCAATTAATTTCAGTTACTGTTAAATATTATAAGTTATTTCTTTGCAGCACTTGAATTTGTTACATAGCTACCTGTAAAGCCTTCTACTTGTGCAATTCTTTTTTGCCAGTATTCAGCTTCGCTTTTTGTTACATAAGGACCAACTCTTACACGATAATACATTTTTCCATTGCTATCTGTGTAAGTAAAGATTTCACTTTGAATCTTGTTTGAATCAAGTTTTTCTCTTGCAGAATCAGCTCTGTTTTTATCTGTAAATGAAGCAGCTTGTACCCAGAACTGGTCAGCAAGTGTATTCGATTTTTTCGTAGACTTATTATAATTTGTAGTTGCTGGCTTTGAAGTTGTTTTTGTAGTTGTTGTATTTGTTACAGCAGGTCTAGGTGTTATTGTAGCAGCAGTTGTTTTTTGATTTGCATTTGTAGAAGCTGTTTCTGTCATAGCTTTTTCTGTCTTTGCATTTGTAGGTTGTACATTACTTGCTACTGGAGAACTACTGTAAATGTTTGTGTTTGTAGAATAAACTGTCATATTACCAGTTTGTTCTGAAGAGGAATCAGATGTTTTATTATTAGATTCTGTTGCTTGAGATGTTGAATTTGAATTGTTATCTAGTTTATTTGTGTTTGTTGCAAGAGGTTGCAAAGGCTCTATAGAGTTGTTTTCCATATTTGAGCTATTTACAACAGGATTTCCATTTGTATCGTATTCTACATATCCGTTTTGACCTGCAGTTTGTCCAGATGCATCTGTTGTGTATTCAATTCCATTAATTGAGTTTTCTTCTGTTGTACTTTTTGGATAAAGCCATTCATCACTATATTGAACTGCAGATTCTGCTGGCTCATTCTTAGGTGCTGCTGAATTCAATATTATAGCAGCTCCCAAAACAACTAATAAAAATACGCCAACTGCGGCAACAATCCATAATGTTCTTTTTTGTTCCATACTATCTATTCCCTCATAGGTATTCATCAAGAAAATGCGATATTTTCTTTGAAAGATTAGCTCGAGAGCCAACATTCCATATTCTGTATATATCGGCAGCTGATTTTTTATATTCAGTAAAAAGTGTTTTTTGAGCATTAAATCGAGCTAATATATTTTTTATTTTCATATTATCTCTTTTTATAGCTCTGCATAGTCTTATGATTTTTGGTGCATCTATAAAAAGTACTTTGTCACACAGTTTTATGGCATCTAATTTATACATAACTGTTGCATTGAATATAATATTTTTTCCTTTGTTGTTATCTAAAAATTCTTTTAGCAATTCGTTTACAATAGGATAAACTATATTTTCCTGCTTTTTTATTAAAGCTTTATCTGCAAAAATTAATGCACCTAGCTGTCTTCTGTTTAGACTTCCATCAGTATTTTTTATTTCAATGTTTTTGCTTTTTGCAAGTTCTGAAAAAGTTTCAAATATTTTATTTTTTGCTTTTTCAATTGCCTGGTGCACCAATATATCAAAGTCTATAGCTACAAAATTATGTTCTTTTTCAAGTATGTCGCTGGCAGCATTTTTACCGGCTGCCATTGGACCTGTTACACATAGAATCAATGGAATTCACCCCAATTTTTTCCATATTCGATAGAAACTCTAAGAGGTACACTTAATTTTATTGCACCTTCCATTTCTTTTTTCACTATGTTTATCGTCTTTTCTATTTCCGTTTTTGAGTCCGGACATTCAAGTATAAGTTCATCGTGAACCTGTAAAAGTATGTGAGCTTTGCTTTTTGCTTTTTGCAAGCTATTACTAACATTTATCATGGCTTTTTTCACAATATCTGCTGCTGTTCCCTGTATAGGTGTGTTTACGGCAACTCTTTCTGCTGCAGCTTTTTCAATTTTATTTTTGCTGTTTATGTTTGCTATATAGCGTTTTCTTCCGCTTATTGTTTCTACATATCCATTTTCTTCTGCATTTTTTATGCATTCTGCAATGAAATTAGATATGCCGGAATAAAGCTTATGATAGCTATCGATAAATGATTTTGCCATGGTTCTTGATATGCCAAGTTCTTTTGCCAGTCTGAATGCACTCATTCCATAAATAATTCCAAAGTTTATGGTTTTTGCAATTCTTCTCATTTCTGGGTTTACCATTTCTATTGGTGTTTGATAGATTAGAGCTGCGGTTGCTTTGTGAACGTCTGTTCCTTCTATAAAAGCTTTGCATAGATTTTCATCTTTTGAAAGATGAGCTAAAACAACTAATTCTATTTGAGAATAGTCCGCACTTATAAGGACAGTTCCTTCTTTTGCTGTAAATGCACTTCTTATTCTTCTTCCTTCTTCATCTCTTACAGGAATATTTTGAAGATTAGGGTCTTTACTGCTTAATCTTCCTGTCGCTGTTCCTGTTTGTAAAAATGTTGTATGTATTCTTTCTTTAGAATCTGCAAGCTGTGGAAGTGTATCGACATAAGTTGATTGTAGTTTTGTGTACATTCTGTATTTGAGAATCATTGCAGGTACTGCATTCAGACTTGCAAGTTCTTCTAATACGGCGGTGTCGGTTGAATAGCCTGTTTTTGTTTTTTTACCAGTAGGAAGTTTTAATTCTTCAAATAGAACCTGCTGTAATTGTTTTGTCGAAGCAATATTAAATTCATGTCCTACACTGTCATATATATCTTTCTGAATAGAATCTATTTTGGCTTCTAATTCTGTGTGATATTTTTCAAGGGATTCCTTTGAAAGATGAATGCCTCTTATTTCCATTTCTGCAAGTATTGGAAGCAGTTTCATTTCTATATCTGTAAATATTTCGTATAGCTTGTTTTTCTTTAGTTCTTCTTTAGCAAGAAGCCATAGTTGCAATGTGAAATCAGAATCTTCTGCACCATAATTGGCTGCTGTATTATATTCAACATCTGCGAAAGATTTTCCTTTTTCAACTATATCATCATATTCAACACCTGAAAGATGTAATTTTTTTTCTGCAAGACTTTCAAGGGCAAATGGTGATTTTCCGCCTTCATCAGGAGAAAGCAGCCAGTATGCAATCATTGTATCTGCGATTTTACAAGCTGGAAATGCTATAGAACTTTCTTTTTTTTCTTCATGTTGTTGAATATCTTCAAAAAGACTCATCTGTGCTTGTTGTGTTTTATTTTTTTCAGCAGTTCCAAAATTAATGCCAGCAGTTCTTAATACTTCATAATCGAATTTTCCATTGTGAAGCACGATTGTGACATTTTTATTGCAAAATAGTCTTTCTAGTTCTTTTAGGGCATCATCTTTTTTTATTAGAGAAAGATTATTTAGATTGTTTAATATAAGTGGAATATATATTCCTTCTCCCTTTTTATACGAAAGAGAAAAACCTACAAGTTTTGCCTTTAGTGTATCAAGTCCATCTGTTTCTGTATCAAATGCAACTGTTTTTTCTTCAGTTTTTAATATTTCATCTATGAAATTTTTTAATTCTTCAAGTGAAGTACAGCCTTTGTAATTTCCTTTATTCTTTTCGATACATTTTTCTTCTTGAGAAGTTTCTTCTGATAATGGCTCTAAAGCTTTGTCAGAAGTTGTCCTATATGATTTTGCAACAGAAGGAACTCCATAGCTATCAAGTAAATCTGCTGCATTTGTGTATTCCAAATGTACTTCAAGCTTACTTAGCCAATCTGTATTTTCAATATTGAAATCTTTTAAATTCGATTTTTCAAAAGGTACTTCTGTGCAAAGTTTTACAAGTTTTTGAGAAAAATATGCGTCGTCTTTGTGCTCTTTTAGTTTTTTGCCTAAAGCTCCTTTTATTGATTCTACATTTGAATAGATATTATCTAATGATTTATATTCATTTAGAAGCTTTGCTGCGGTTTTAAAGCCTACTCCCTGAACTCCTGGTATATTATCAGCTGTATCTCCCATTAAAGAAAGCATGTCTAACATTTGTTCAGGTTCAACACCCCATTCTGCTATAACTCCGTCTTTATCGCATTCTTCCCAGCCTCCGGAGCTGCTTTTGCTTGGTTTTAGTATTGTTGTGCTTTTTCCTACTAATTGCATTAAATCTTTGTCACCGCTTAATATCTTGCAGGAAATATTTTCTTTTTCACATTTGCTGGCAATAGAAGCTATGATATCATCTGCTTCATATCCATCACACCTTATTGTTGGAATGCCCAGTGTTTTTAATATATCTTCTATCCATGCTACCTGTGCATGAAGGTCATCTGGTGTTTTATTTCTTGTTGCTTTATAAGCTTCATACATTTCATGTCTGAATGTTGGAGTTTTTGAATCAAATGCTGCAACCATGTAGCGTGGATTATAGTTTTTTAGTATGTTTCTGATATTTCTGAAGAAACCAAAAACAGCGGATACATTTTCACCTTTTTCATTTGTAAGCGGGTGTGTCAGGAATGCAAAATATTCTCTATAGATAAGCCCATAAGAATCCAATATGTATACGGTATCTGCGTTAAAAAGCTCGTTTGACATATTGGAAGTTTAGTGCAAAAAATGACTATGGGCAATAAATATTTTTATATATCAAGCTGAACGACATTTGCAGTAGGAATAGCCTGTGCATAGATACTTCTAGCCTTTTTGTAAGGGTTATGAGTTTCTGTGTCTGCAATTTGTTCTTTCACTTCTTGTATATTCTTTTTTAGCAATGTCTGATTTATAGAATTTTGTTCAATAACTTTTGATTTTAATAAATTTAGTTCTGTTTTTAGAGCTTGTATAGGTGTTTTAGAAGCTATATCAGTGTTGCTAAAATTATTGTAAAGTGATTCTAAAGGAATTGCTACTTTTTGAAGTGTATTAATACTTCTAACTATATTTTCTTCCATACGAGAATGTATTAATGCACTTTCAGAATCTCCAGTTTCAATCTTAGAATGCTGTTTTTCAAGCACTCTAAGATATTCCTGAAACTTTGTTCTCTGTTCTTCAAGTATTGCCTTGAAGCGTTTGAGAATGGCGATTCTTTCATCTAGCTCTTCTTTAGAAATTGATTGTGTTTTCTTATCCATCGATTTCTGAGCCATTTTTAGAATTAGCCTGTAATGTTTACTGCTGCCTGACGAGTCTGCTTATTATAAGCAGGTCCATTTGCTGTACTGTTTGCAGCTGCTCTCCATGACTCACAAAGTTCTGACATCATTTTTCTAACTGATGCGAGAATCTTTTTGTCGTGTTTTATACTGACTTCAAGAAGTTGCTGGTTAAAGAATACATACAAAGCCATAAGGTTCTTTGCAATATCTCCACCCCTGTCCATATCGAGTGTAACCTGTAATTCATTGATGATTTGCTGTGTTTTCTGGATATTCGCATTGAATCTTTCAATAAAGGGAACTTCGATTTTTCCGTCATTACCTATGCGAGAGATTGCTTCATCCATTTGTCTTACAGCCTCTTCATAAAGCATAACAACTAGTTTTCCCTGACTAGCTGTTTTTACGCCTGTGTCTCTGTAAGCATTGTAACCCTGCATATATGCCATATTTTCCCCCCACAAGAAAAAACTATGAGAAAAAAGCCCATTGCTTTTTAATTTGATGTATCGGTATTATTTTTTATAAGTTTATCACATTTCTTTCAATTAACTAAAACTGTT
>JAILNT010000431.1 GCA_024691265.1 Treponema sp.
TATTTACCTGTTGAGAGAAATCGGCAAGAGAAGAACCTGTTTCATTTATATGTTGAGAACCGATACTCATCTCTTCCATACTGTTTTTAATAACAAGAGAAGAATTCTGGAGATTCTGGATTTCACTCAAAATAAGCTGATTACCTTCTGTCATTTCTCTTGAAGCAATTTTTACTTCTGCCGTACTATCATTCATAAGCTTCAAGGCACTGACAATCTGTTTAGAACCTTCCTTCTGTTCGTCCATAGCAGCATGAATCAAACGTACAAGCTCATCAGTATTAGCAATTTCAGTATTTACAGTATTGAAATTCTCTGTACTAATCTTTGATGACTCTACAACGTTTGCGATAGTAGCAGAAATGTTCTTAAGCTCCTGTCCGATTTTCTTAGACTGTGCAGAAGAAGTTTCAGAAAGTTTTCTGATTTCATCAGCAACAACAGAGAAGCCTTGTCCTGCTTCACCAGCGTGGGCAGCTTCAATAGAAGCATTCATAGCAAGAAGGTTTGTTTGACTTGCAATACTTGCGATAGCGGAATTAGCTTCTTTCAAGCTCTTAGATTGTTTTTCAACTTCTTCAATCTGTAGTGCAACAACTCTTTGCTGTTCAGCTCCTGTAGTTGCATTTTTCTGTAAAGTTTCAAATGAAGTAGCCATTTTCGTTACAGTCTGATTAACAGAATTAATATTACCTATCATCTGTTCAACGGCCGCACTTGCCTGAGAAACACCATCAGACTGATTATCAATCATGCGACCAAGACTGTTTATATTTTCCGCAATTTCTTCAACAGCGGCAGCCGTTTGTGTAACAGCATCGGCTTGTGTATTAACCTGCTTTCCAACGCTTTCTATATTAGCAAGAATCTCTGTTATCGCACTTGAAGTTTCATTGATACGACCTTGTAAACCTTCTTCAACAGCTCCCAAGTCACCCTTAGAATCTTTTACACGTGAAATTATTTGCTGAAGTTTCTCAACAAATAAATTAAATCCATTAACTAGGCTTCCAACTTCATCATTAGATTTTATTTTGATACGCTTAGTTAAATCTGCATTACCAGTTGCAATTTCATTAACAACAGTATCAACAAGGCGAATAGGCTTTACAATAGTATTTGCAATAACAAGAACTAGTAGAATTGATATAGCAACAATAATAATAGTAAGAATTGTTGTAATATTTATACTTCTGTAAACTTCAATAAAAATATCTTTTTTTGGACCATAAGTAATTAAATACCAGCCCGTTTTATCAGATACTTTTTTTGAAGCAAGATACATTCCTTTAGGAGCTTTTAGTGTTAAAAAGAATTCATTTTGCTCAATGACATTTTTATACGATTCAAATTCTTTTTTATCTCCTATGAAAGTATCCTTCATAATCTTAGAATTTTCTTCGTTTGTTATATATTTACCATCATTAGAAAGAAGATATGAATTACCATTCTTAGATATTTTAAGACTTGCAATTTCAGGATTCAAATAATCAAGAGCTATATTTACACTTGCACAACCTATAAGATTTTTGTTTCCATCTCTAGCTGCTGTTGCAACAGCGGTAACAAGTTTACCAGACATAGCATCGACATAAGGCTCTGTGATTATGGCACTATTTGTTTTTATAGCAGCTTTCCACCAGCTTCTTGTTGTCTGGTCAAATGTCATTGGAACGTCCCAATGAGGTCCCATTATAACAAGACCACCTTGAGGAAAAGGAATTGTATTTGCATAATAAACAGCCATTATTTGTTCATTTCTATCTACAATCTTTGTAAACCAGTCTTCAGAATGTTCATAATCTATTTCATGTTCAGAAGCATATTCTGCAACACTTTCAGACACTGTTATAGGTGTTGTTAAAGATTTATTGACTTCTTCAACGGCAGCTTCCATTCTAGCTTTTACAAGCTCTTCTGTTCTATGAGTCAAAGTTGAAACCATTATGGCAAGCATTGGAATAGCAACTAGCAACACAGAAAACAAAACTATCACAAAACTACTTAGTATAAGTTTTCGTCTAATACTGAACATATATTCCTAAAAACTCCTTGGCAAATGTTAAAAGCCTTAAACTAAGTGTAACTCAAGAAAATATGTTTTCAACAAAGTATGCAAGTTATCTTCTATAAGGTTTTGTAAATTTGAAATACTTAGGGGATTTATAGTCTATAACCCAGCTTCCGTCATAAAAACCGTTTTCATTAGCAGTGGGAGTTATGAAAATAACATTTACAGGATTTTCTGTATTATATTCAAAATAATTAGAAGACCAATCTTTTTTAAGATTATCAGGCAGGTCAAAATTACTAACAAAACTTTTTGGTGTATAAACAGAAATTTTATACTTACCAGTTTTTAGATAAACATGACAGGCCATGCCACCATCTATATAATATTTATTTTGATATTCAATAAGTTTCTTCGGGGCATAATACCATGCATAATAAGCTTTACAAGCTGAATATGTAACATCGTTACCCTCTTCGTCTTCTATTTTCAAATAGCAGCGAACTTCATTAATATCTTCACTATTTTCCGGTCTATAAATAATTAAAGCATTAGCCTGTAAAATTATACAAAAAAAGAAAAACGACAGTATAAATATCTTATTCAATTCTCTCATAGCTAAAATTATAATACT
>JAILNT010000435.1 GCA_024691265.1 Treponema sp.
TGATTTTGAATGTAAATGAAGGCTTTAACAGCTTTTTATAACTTTTACGACCTTATATTTGGACAAAAACAAAGAATATTGATTGAAAGTATAAAATTCTTTATTTTTTTTGACTTTTTATTGACATATTTTAACATATAGTATAGATTGCACACAACTAAATTTAAAAATCTGGACTACTTTTTTTTAACTCGTTTTTTTTAATTTACATTTTATTTTCTCTCGTGAAACTTGGTATGTTGGCAGCATTGTCGGCACTACTGTTTTACATATTGGAGGCTATTATGCGTTTTAGACTGTCTGTCGTTTTATGCAGTCTTGTGGGCGTATTGTCTATTCTTACTGGCTGTAATGGAATCAGTACAGATATGGATATTGACAATGCTATTTATTCTTGGTCACTTGGTTGTGACAATGCTTCATTTACGGTTACAAGTGCTACTGTAAATGGTGTTGAGCAGCTTGATTCTTCGGTTGAATATGATGATTTGTCTTATAGCACAAATCTTTCAGGCTATCTTACATATAACTTTGACCCTGCTGAAGACTGTACTGTGGTCTATACAGTAACAGACTATACAGCAGGAGAAGAAAGTTATGAGCAGTGGGTTTCTTTCCTTACAGCAGATTCCGGTCAGTGGTCATTAAGAGCGGATTTCTACAGTAACGAAAAAATCTCAGGGCTTTCTAATGTGAATTATTATTATAACACATACGATGATAAGAACAGCAATACTTATGCAAATGTTACACTTTGGAATGATAAAAGTTTTTATATAACCATGACATGGTATGCAGATTTTAAAACAGCTGTTGTTCAGGCTTTAGATGCAACAAATAATATTGAATACGGTGCATTTGCAACAAACGGTTCAAAAGAATGGTATTATGCTTCAGCAAGTTTGGAAAATACATATACAGAAAATCTTAAATATACTCTTGCTTCTGAAAGTACAGAGCTTACTGTTACAAGTGCTACTGTAAACGGTGTTGAACAGCTTAGCTCTAATCATACACAGTCTAATCTTGCATATGCTGATTATGCAAGTAAAGGTTTAGGCTATACATTTAGCCCTTCTTCTAATGCTGAAATCATTTATTATATCACAGATTATACAAGCGGCGGTTCAGCTTATACTCAGTGGCTTGCATTTTTGAATACAGAAAGCGGAACTTTGCTTTGGGGATTGAGACCTGATAATTATAGTGCTGATACAAGTGGCTTAACAGATTCAACTGTATTTTATAGTGGTTCAAATGATGTTGGTACATATACAGACCCTGAAATGTGGAATGATAAAGACTTTAGAGTAATCATGAAATATAGTGCAACAACAAATCGTGTTAATGTTTTTGCATTAGAGAACTAATAGGAGATGGCTATATTTATGAAGTTACGTAATATTTTTGTTGCTGCATTACTTTCTGCTTCTGCTTCTTTTGCATCTTCTCAGATTGTTATGTTGCACGGTTATACAGATTATACAAATTTCCCTGTTGGACAGAGCTTTTCTCAGGATACTGCAGGGGATTGGTCACATACAGAAGCTACTGCTGAATTTGGAAGCTATTATAATGGACGCACACAGCTTGAAACTTATGTAGATGCTGCAAATTTCCATTTTGAATTGGGCATAAGATTAAGTGCTTCTTTGGGTTCATGGTACGATAATTATTCAACAGCTGATGATGGAGAAGGTTCTGCGGGAGATACAACATATTTCTTTAAGGGAAATATGAGGGTAGATTTTTTCAAGCAGCAGCTTAGCCTTTATACAGGTAAATTTGAAGAATGGAATAATGATTTTATCCTTAAAGGATATGCTCTTGGCGGACAGGCTATAAGAGGTCTTGCAGACAGAAGTAACGGACAGCATTTCACAGGTCTTGAATTTAAGCCGTATATTCTTCCAGGTCTTCGCTTTATGGCAGGTCTTCCTGTTCTTCCTGTAGAAGGAAACGGTGTAAATACTGATGCTGAATATAATCAGTGGAAAAATCTTTACAAAAAAGTAAAGTTCATGGGAAGTTACAGATTTGCAAATAACATAAGACTTGTTGCAGGCTGGAGACCAGAAACTCATTATGAAGGAACAAGTAAATACTCTGCTACTAGCTATTTTGGAGAAGCTTTTGGACAGGTAGGATTTATTGATTTTGTTCCAGATTTACTTAGTGCAAATGTAAGCTATGATATGCGTTACAGAAAAGTTGATGTAATTAATGAGTATGCATATATGTATTATCTTGGTGCAAGCCTTGAATACAAGGTTAATTCAGATTTGACCTTGAACTTTGAAGATAGGGTTTCCTATGCAGATGAACATTATATAGCTAACAATGAAAAGCTTATTTTCAATTCTTTTGGCTTTACAGCAACTTATAATATTCCTTTAACAGCATTCACATTGGGCTTTAAGAACATGAATGCCATTGCAAAAGATGCAAACGGCAGCCTTTATACTTCTGAAGGAAGAATAAGCAGTAACTACAGTGATAGCTATGCATTAACAGTGGACTATATGCCTGTTGCAGCAAGTATTTCAAAAGGTGAAAGCGGAACGTACATTGGCGTTTATGCTTTCCCTTATATCCAGAAGAATTATGCAAACGGCTATGTAAGAGCTGGTGTTGAAATGCAGTATACAAGATACGAATCTAGCGATACTACAAAATGTTTCGGATATAGAGTACCAGTTGCACTCTGCTTCTATTTCTAAGTAGAAAAACACAGGAGTTCAAAGGCTTATGAAAATCAGACATATTTTATGTCTTTCTACATTTGTGCTTTTTACCTCTTGTGTTTCATCAGTACCTTTTACTAAGTATACTGCTGATACACAAGATGCAACAGAACAAGCAAGATGGGCAGCACTTAATTGCCATGACCCTAAATTATTCCAAGACGATGACGGTACTTACTATGTATATTCAACAGATGCAAGTATTGGAAATGCCCATAAAAACGGCTTACAGCTTAGATACTCTAAAGACCTTGTAAACTGGACAACTTATGATAAAGCTGTAATAACTGTTTGGGATAATGACATGCTTTCTTGGATGAACCAGAAGAAGGAAACAGCTTCTACCTGGGCTCCAACTGTTATAAAGCAGAATGGAAAATATTACATGTTCCATGGCCTTATTGCCGAGGGAGCTTTGCCAAATGGTCCTACAGCATGGATAGGTCTTGCTATAGCAGACAGTCCTTTTGGTCCTTTTGTTCCCGCTCATGTATACGACAGCAAAACTTACAGTCAGTCTACTTTAGTTCGTTATGCATGGGAAAGCCATGATGATATAGTTGCTTACAGTTATGACGATGAAAGTTTTTCTGCCTATATTGGTGGAGAAATGAACGGAATGACAGTTAATTCTATTACTGTTAACGGTGAAAAAAAGACTGATTCCAAAATAAATCTTTCAAAGGATAACTGGACTAATCTTAAAGGTAGTGCTTATACAGGCGTAAATAATCTCAAGGGCGATTTCACAATCAAGTATGATGTTACATTAACAAATCCTGGTGTAAACAGCTGGGAAAAATGGGCATTTGTTCTTATCGATGAAAAGCATAGAAGTGGCTGGTATATGAGAGCAGACTCTTATACAAACAATGCTACAGCCTTAAATAATGTTGCAGCCAATCTCTATGGAGAAGGTCATGCGGCTTCTGTTTCTTATTCTATCCCTGACGGAATTGCAGCAGCTAATCTTTATAGAAAGGATATGAGACTGCTTGTTAATGTGGATTATAAGGTTTCTGACGGAAGCTGTGTTTTAAGCGTTTATAGTAACGGTGCTGTGATTTACACTGCAAAAGCAAGCCGCTTTGTATCTAATGTTGTATATAAGACTGTTAATACTTCAACTTTTGACACAAAAGAAACTGTTGGAGAAAAAACAACTGCTACTGATAGATGGGCTTATGGTTTTGGTTGTATTGACCCTGAGTTTGTAACAGATATGGCTACAGGCAACATCATGAAAAATGACTTTGGCGACTATTACATGACTTATGGTTCATGGAAAGGTGGTATCGCTCTTATCACTGTAGATAGTAAAACTTTCAAGCCAACTTATGTTGATTCTAATGGTGTACATCATGTTCTTGAAGCTCCTTTAGATACAGAAAAAGAAGCTGTAGGTAAATTGCTTGTAGGCGGTGAAGGTGCTTCTTATGAAGGAGCCCAGCTCATTTATAACAGTGATACAGGCTATTACTATATGTTCGTGTCTATGGGTGACCTTACATACGAATATAGAATCGGTGTGGGAAGAAGTAAGAATATTGAAGGTCCTTATCTTGATGCAAGTGCAAGAGATATGGGAAAGGTTAATAACATTCCCGGAAGTCCTGAATATTATCATAATGTAGGTTCTAAGATTCTTGGTGCCTATAAGTTTGCAGATGAAAGAGGCTGGAGAAGTCCGGGTGGACAATCAATATGGAGAAATGCAGAAGGAAAAATTCTTCTTGCAAATCACACCCGTACAGATTTTTTGGCAAGCTATTATTTCTATTTGCAGATTCATGAAATGCTTTTTACTTCTGACGGCTGGCCTGTATTGAACATAAATGAATATGACGGAAATGCGGCTAATGGCAAAAAGGAATTGAATAAAGCTGTTATTTCTGGTCTTTATGACGTTGTTTTGACAAAAAGAAGCAGCGAATTGAAGACGGGTTCAAGATTCCCTGATATGACAGCTAATACTGCTTTCAGTGCAGAAGATGCTTTTGCTACTCCAAGCGTAAGACTTTCATTCAATCCTGACGGTTCAATTACGGGAGCTATGAAAGGCAGCTGGACATATTCAGGTAAAAATAAAGACGGTAATGACAAAATAGATATTGAGATAACTGGTGTTGGTTCTTTCACGGGCTTTGTTATGTATGCTACAGATTTTTCACGTATAGAAAGCGTTACTCGTAGCACAATAACATTTAGCACTATAAGTACAGACTGTGGAGAGTATCTTTTTGGAAATAAACGTAATTATAGATAACAAGAAAGCTTATCTATAGAGATAAGTAGAAGTTATTGCGGAGGCTTATGAAAAAGCTTATTTTGTCGGCATGTTTAGCTTTAAGCGTTGGTTTTTGTGCAAAGGCACAGGAATTAGTATGGATGAATTATGCAAATATTCAGGAAAGAGAAGTATTTAATGAACTCATCTCTGATTTTGAAGAAAGTCACCCTGGAGTTTCTATAAAGTTTTTATCTGTAGACCAGAATCAGTATGACGCCAAAATAGACGCAGCTTTTTCAATGAATGAGCCTCCCGATATCTTCTATGTAGGTCCTGAAGACGTTAGATTTTATGTAGATAAGCATCGTTTATTAAATCTTTCCTCTTATGTAAAGAATGTTAAGAATGTTGATTTTAACGATTTGTACCCTAATGCAGTAAATAAATATCGCTATGACGGGGAAACTTTGGGAAAAGGTGATATTTGGGCTTTACCTAAAGATTTAGGCCCTTTTGCTTTTGCTTATAATGCAACTCTTTTTAAGAAAGCCGGTATCCCTCTTCCTAGTAAAACAAAGCCTTATACTTTTTCTGAATTTCTTGAAATATGCAAAAAGCTCACAAAAGATAATAACAATGATGGAAAAGTTGACCAGTGGGGAACAGCTTTAGACCGTTATTATTCATTTATTCAGTTTATCTGGGGAAATGAAGCGGATTTTCTTGATGAAACAAAAACTAAGGTAACTGTTACAGACCCAAAATTTATTGAAGCTACTGAATTCTGGACAGAACTTACCTGGAAACATAAAGTTACTCCAAATGCAGAAGAAGATAAGGAAAAAGCTCCTTATTTCAGATGGCTTGAAGGACAGATAGCATTCTATCCTGCCGCTCCATGGGATTTAATTGCATTCAGTAACCTTCCTTTCGATTTTGATGTTATCCCATGGCCTGTAGGAGAAGAAGGAATGGAAACTGCAACCTGGCTTGGTTCTATTGGTTATGGTGTTTCTTCAAAATGCAAATATCCTGAACTTGCAGCAGAGTTTGCCCTTTATCTTTCTGCTTATAAATCTACTATGGAAAAGATGACAGACCTTGATATGCAGGTTCCTAATCTTATGTCGCTTGCAAAAAAATATACATCGAAAAAAGGCAAGCCTGATAACCGCGAAGAATATATAAAAATCATAAAGGATACAGGTAGAAGCTGGCCTGAACAGTATACATATAATTCTTCATGGTACTTTAGATTTTTCAGGGAATTTCAGCTTGTATTAGATGGAAAAGAATCTGCGGAATCTTATTGTAAGAGAATCGCTCCTAAAATGCAGCGTCTTTTGGATAGAGCCGGAAAGAAACAAAAAAGTTGATAAGAAATAAGCAAGGAATCTTCTTATAAACGTTTTATAATGAATTTTATCTGACAGTTTATGTTTTTATGAGGTTACACCCGTGAAGAAAAACGAACATACTCCCTCTTTCAGGGGAAAAATAGCAAATAGGATTTTAAAGTTTATACTGCTAGCTTTTATCTTATTTTTTAGTGCAATGGTTTTTGTTCTGGTTTCTCAAGTAAGAAAAACCATGACTAATTTCTATAAAGATTACACTATAAAAGTTGCCATGAGCAATGCTGATGAGATTTCAAGATGGGTTGATATCTATCTTAATGACATGAGAATCTATACTATGTCTGATGTTGTAAAAACAAGAGATGATAAGCAGATTGTCGACTGGCTTGAATCTCATGAAAGGCTAAAGAATGAAGACATGGAATATGTTTTCTACTGTGGTCTTGATGGAATTGCACATCTTGCAAATGGTTCAAAATACGATATTAAGAATACTAGAATGTATAAAGCAGTATTCGAAGCAAAGGCTGTAACTAATGTTACGGCTCCTAGTAATTCTTTTGTAAGTGATAGACCTGTATTTTATGTAATTCGTTCTATCTACGATGAAGAATGGAATCCTATAGGATTTTTTGGAGGAGCTGTTTCTCTTGATACTCTTGAGGATATTTCTAATAGCATTTCTGTAGGAAAAACAAGCTATGCATTTATCATAGATAGAAATGGTTCTTTAATGGCATATCCTGATAGAAGCCAGATAATGAAGCAGAATCTTCTTAAAGGAGATGCAGAATCAAAGAAACTTGCAGAGTATGTTTATAGCGAAGAACTCGGTACAACAGAATATATGAATGGGAAAGAACATAGACATGCTTCTTTTTCTTCTATCGTTGGAACAAGCTGGTTCCTTGTTGTTTCTATGGCAGATTCTGAAGTACACGGACTTGCAAACAATCTCCGTAACGGTATGCTTTTAATCATAACTGTTATTGGAATTTTGTTGCTTACAATAACAGGTTTACTTATAAGTCATGCTGTAAGACCTCTTGGTAAAGTTAATACGGCTATAAATACAATAGCTTCTGGCGATGCCGACCTTACAAAAACTATACAGGTTACAACAAAAGACGAAATAGGACTTCTTGTAAATGGCTTTAACAGTTTTGTAGGCAAGCTTAGAACTATCGTTACAAATGTTAAGTTTTCAAAAGAAGAATTGGAAGATGCAGAACAGAATTTACAAAGTTCTATAAGTGAAACTTCAAGTTCGATTAGTGAGATTCTTGCTAATATAGATAGTGTTGGACATCAGGTAAATAATCAGGCTGATTCTGTAGATCAGACTGCAAGTGCTGTTACAGAAATTGCAAAAAATATTGAATCTCTTGAAAAGATGATACAGACACAGTCGGCAGGTGTTGCTGAAGCTTCTTCTGCTGTAGAAGAAATGATAGGAAACATCAAATCTGTAAACGGTTCTGTTGACATGATGGCAGAGCAATTTACAAGCTTGTCTGGAGATGCGGCTACAGGAAAAACAAAGCAAGATGCTGTAAACGAGCGTGTTCAAGATATTAAGAGTCAGTCGGCAATGCTTGTTGAAGCCAATTCTGTTATATCTGATATTGCACGTCAGACAAATATGCTTGCTATGAATGCTTCTATAGAAGCCGCTCATGCAGGTGAAGCTGGAAGAGGTTTCTCCGTTGTTGCAGATGAAATAAGAAAGCTTTCTGAAACTTCTACAGAACAGTCTAAGACTATTGGTGCTCAAATAAAGCGTATTATGCAGGCAATTAATGCCGTATCTGAAGCTTCTGCCGAATCTCATGAATCTTTCAATGCTGTATCAGACAAGATTGGACAGACAGACGTACTTGTACAGCAGATAAAAGGAGCTATGCAAGAACAGCTTGAAGGCTCAAAGCAGATATTCACAGCTCTTAAAGATATGAACAATAGCACATCAGAAGTTAGTGTTGCAGCTTCAGAAATGGCAGAAGGAAATAAAGCTATCCTTGATGAAGTTCATCATCTGCAAGATGCAACAGGTCTTATTGAAGACAGCATGAAACAGATGTCTATTGGTGCTGAATACATCAATAAGACAAGTGCTACTCTTTCTAATCTTTCAGAAGAAGTAAAAGATGCTGTTAAGACAATAAGCGGAGAAATTGATAAGTTTAAAGTCTAACAACTTATTTTCTTAATATTCGGGTAATAGCAGATAAATTATGCTGTTACCCGATTTTTTTAAAGCATTTTATAAAGTCCGCTTTCTTCTTTGGTTATTCTTTTCTCTATAGCAAGAGTTACCTTTTGAGCCTGTAAAGTGAAATCATTCACATTATCAAGTATTTTAGACTTTGTATTAAAGTTTTTATGGAAATCATCAAACACTTTCATAAGATTTCCCATTTCATCTATATATTCTTTTGCCGTTCTTCTTAATTCTTCTGAATCAGAAGATAAAGCTTCGGGATAGAGGTTTTTATCTTCACTTGCAAGATGCATCATAAGAACACTAGAGAGTTTATTTATATCGGAAGCTATTATATCTGCACTGTTTTCTGTAATGGCAGAAGTTATATTTTTTTGAATGTCTTTTACAAGAGACAAAATAACTTTGTGTTTGTCCAAAAATAAATCCAGATTCATTCCCATAAAAACCTCCAAGATATAGATTATGCTATTCGAGCATAATTCCATTTGTAGAAATTACATGTATTTGCCACGGAATAAACTTTCCGCTGTTTTTAAGTGCATTCTCAGCTGCAATTTGAAGTCCTGAACAGCAGGGTACTTCCATTCTTACTATTGTGACGCTCTTGATATTGTTGTTTTTGATAATTTCAGTGAGCTTTTCTGTATAATCTGTATTATCAAGTTTTGGGCATGCAATGAGAACTGCCCTTCCCTTTACAAAATCCCTGTGGAAATTTGCATAAGCATAAGCTGTACAATCTGCAGCAATAAGAAGATTTGCATTATCAAAGAAAGGTGCTTGTGTTGGTAAAAGCTTTATCTGTACAGGCCATGTAGTAAGCTGTGAAGGATAATCTGCCTGACTTGAAGAAAAAGAAGCTGGAACAGGTGCAGCTTTCATCATTTTTATTTTTGTTCCTGGACAGCCTGTTCCTGAAGGAGCTTTCAAAGCTTTTAATATCTGCTTTCTTTTTTCCACAGCCTTTTCATCATATGGCAAAGATTCCCTTTCTTCGATTATAATAGCATTCTCAGGACAAGCTGGGAGACAATCACCAAAACCATCGCAAAAATCGTCTCTTAAAAGCTTAGCCTTGCCATTTTCTATAACAATCGCATTTTCATGGCATGCAGTTGCACATAATCCGCAACCCACACATTTATCTTCATCTATGTGAACTATCTTTCGTATCATGCTTGTAAGAATATCAGACTTTTTTGTATTAGAATGTTGTTAAAGCAACAGATGGAGAATATTTTTATGGATATTGAATTACTTTCTCATACAGTACTTTTTAGAACAATGTTAAAAGAAGAAATTGAGAGTGTTCTAAATGAGGTAATGGCAATTGAAAAAAACTTTTTAAAAGGAGAAACTGTCTTTTCTGCTGGTATCAAAACAGATTCTTTTGGAATTGTTATG
>JAILNT010000441.1 GCA_024691265.1 Treponema sp.
TGATTTAGGGCAAGTAAACATGGAAATAAAAAGGAAGTATTTGTTCTGGGTGATGAGTTTTGGTTTCAGTATGTAGATGTTTTTAAATTTGGCTCAGAAGATGAAATGGATATTATTTCTGAAGAATGCAAGATCATAAGAGTTGATGAGTATAAGGAATACTTTGATGTAGGATGCAGTATATATTCACAATCGTTTGCAGATTACGTTAAAAAAAGAAAACTTGTAGAGAACTTATAAAAGTGCGAAGGGAGAGAAGAAATGACATTTGAATTATGGCTTTTTGCCATTAAAAGGCTTGCACAGACACAGGATGCAGCTATAACTATATTTAATCAGCTCTGTCAGGCTGAAAAAGACAGATTAGAGGAAGAATATAATAGGATATATGGATAATGGTTTTATCGTTATCCATATAACATGTTTTTGGATTTCCCTATAACCGCACCACACGAAAGGATAATTCCGAAATGGCAAAAGCATCATTACATTCTGGTGGCGCTTCATCAGGATCAGCAAAACATAACGACAAGAAGAGAAACTTCAAGAAAGAATCTAACAGCCAAAACCTAGACTATATTGACGATAACAGAATTCAGGACAATATAAATCTCATGTTTTCAAATGGACAGTTTGTTGTAACAGAAAAGGATCTTCAACAGATTGCCCGTGAAAGCTATGAAGAAGTTTTTGGAAAGGCTTTGGAAGAGCAGAACCAAAAAGCCATTAACGCAAGGCATTTGGAAAGAATCAGAACTATTGATGATTGGATGAAAGACAGCAAACACGGAGCAAGAGAAACAATTCTTCAGATAGGCTCTGATGAAAACAGGGCAACAAAAAATGGTAAGGAACTGACCAATGCAGAGTTAAAGGAAGAACTTCTCAGCTGTTTTAATGAACTAAATACATATGTGACAGAAATCCTTGGAGAGCATTACCAACCAATGCACGCTGCCATTCACATGGATGAACTGACACCACATATGCACTGGGATTATTCTATAGCTGAAACAGATTCCAAGTCTGGCACATTAAAACCCGGAGCAAACAAAGGTCTTGAGCAGGCAGGCATTGAACCGCCAAATATTGGAAGAATCGAAGAAATACAAAAACTAGAACAGGAAAAGGAAAACCAAAGAGCTGAAACTGAAGGAAGAGAACCCAAAAAAGTAAAAGCCACTACAAATAGATACAACAACAGGCTTGTTACTCTAACTTCCATGGTCAGAGAAAAATGGGAAAACATTGTATTATCCCATGGGATAGAAATTGAAAAATCTGAACACTGTGACAGACAGCATGAAGACCAGAACAGATACAGACAGAAACAGCTGCAGACTGATATTTCCATGAAAACTGAGGAAATAAGCAATTTGGAAGCTGCTGTATCAAATTTAGAGGAGAAGAAAAGAAATCTTGATAACGAGATAATCTCGAAAACGCATTTTGTAGCTATTTTGGATAATGAAATAGCCGAAAAATCCAAGAAAAACAAGGATTTAGATAAAATGATAAGAGGGAAAGAAGAATATTTATCGGAGTATTTAAGCAATGAAAAATAAGATGTTTTTTATCTTTTCAATATTGATAATTCTATATGTGATGAAACCTATAGAGGCTTATGCTACAGAAGGAACAGAACTTATTGTTCCGGTTAATGTAATGATTAATACAGTAGTTGAACTGGATTCTACAAATTCTCGTACTGATTATCTTTTTAAGGAAAAAGGTGAATGGAAAGAAACTGGATTTGTTGGTGACCAGGATGGTGAAATGGTCATGATTCAGGCTGATCCAGGGACTAATCTATACATTGTAGCTTATCCAAAAGATAAAAATATATGGACCTATGATGAAGATGCTTTTAGCAGCATTGATTTTATTTCAGATGAAGAAACCAAGATAAACTTTGTCACAGTAAAAGTTCCTGCTACAGGTGGTTCCTTTGACATAGTGAATCAGACAGAATCATATTCAGAGAACCACATATATTTTAAACATTCTTATGATGGCTTTCTTTCTGCAAATCTCGTTATGGGAGACAGACAGTTAACAAAAGAAGAAATAAGATCTTATACCGGTCATGAAAGTAATGAATCGGATGCAGCTGTTAAAGATGTAGATCAGACAGCTCTTAAAAATTCACAGCTTGAACCATCCGGTGAAATTAGTAAAAGAGCACAACAGCTGATTGATGGTGTAGACCAGTCAGTTCCTTCAACTAGAATGGAAATCCTTGAAGACCAGATTCGTATTCTTCGTGAAGAAAAAGAGCAGCTTTTGTTAGACTATAATAGCTTAAGAGGAGCTGATGCTCCACAAACAAGGCAAGATGCATTAAACCAGCGTGTTTCTGAAGTCCAGGAGAGAAATCAGCTTTTATTAAATGATAACGCAGCTCTTTCATTGGCTATCATGAGCCAGAACAGGACTATTGAAGATCTTCGTGATGAAATAGACAGATTATCCAAAGAATTAGAAGAAGCTCTACAGAATCAGCAAGAGGAACAACCGGATCCGGTTGTTGAATATGTTCCTGAGGTTGTAGAAGAACCTGTTGTGGAAGAAGTAATTCTTCCTCCAGAACCTTCTAATCAAATGCTGCAACCGGAACAGTTTGATGGAGTATTTGGAAGTAAGGTAGTAAGAAACATTGCGATTGTAACTATTATTCTTGCTATTATTGGCGGTTTTATTTTCTTAATCGTTACTGGAAGATTTATGATAGGATTGAGGAATGTAAATTCTAAAACAGATAAATTTATAGACTGGATTATCAAGCGATAATTATAAAAAATGCAAATAAGTAGATTTATTATCTAAAAAATGTGTGCTATCATGTTTTCAAAGAGGAGTTTACAACAGAAAGTTGACTCCGTTGATCTTATATGTTCAAAAGAGATCGCAAAACTTTATTAGAAAGTATGCGGTCTTTTTTGATGTAAAAGTCCTTATTAAAGTTGACAAAATGGAAATAAAATGATACAATAATTATAAGAAATATTGTCATGTT
>JAILNT010000023.1 GCA_024691265.1 Treponema sp.
TGATACATCATAAACATCACTTATAAAAGGACATATAACTCTTATTCCTGCAATGTCAGTGAGATTTGTTGCAATGTTATCAAGTGTTACAGGTATACCTTTCCTGTTCATTTTTTCTGCAATACTTAACGGGTCTTTTATTCTGCTGTGTATAGCTTCAATAGGATTTCGTTGATGTTTACTTTCAAATTCATCACTTAAAATATCCAGTTTAGTTGTTATTTGCTTTATGCCTGATTCATACATCATTAAAAGATGTTGAAACTGTAATGCAGTATCTACTATAAGACTTGGGTTTGACAATATATTTTTGTTGTCTGAAATTGTATTACGTAAAATAAGCTCTTTATCCATAACTATAAATTTAACAACAGTATTTATATATTTTCAAATAAAAAATAGTTAAATATATAAAAAGTTTGTTATTTTTTATCAGCTGAATATTTAAAAGAAAGATGCCCCAGCCAACGACTGGAGCACCTAAAAAGGAGGAGGATGAAGAAAAGGAGAAAGTGAAAGCTATGTGCTAACTCTTATCTTCTAAAAAAAATTGTAGTGCTTTGCGCTACTCTTGCAACACTAAACAAACCATATAGGCTCAAGATTAGTTACAAAAAAAAGTAAAATATTTTTATTTTTTTTGTAAATTATCTAAAGCTCATTTTTATAAACGAACACTAAATTAAAAAGTCTTTAATTTAATAAGATATTTTAAGTTAGTGAGATACTTTAAATCCCTGTATTTTTGATACAACAGAACTTGTTGAATCAAGGTTCAGTTTAGAAGCATTTATTGCACTTGTAGCTTCTTCTTTCATCATTCCCATTGATTCCATAGCCTGTGCTGAATTCATATTGGTAACACTTGCCATTTGTTGTAGTGCATCTATACCACTGAAAAGTTTTGTACTTTCTTTTCTCATTTGTGATGAAGCATCTGTTATGGCTTTAGTTGTTTCGTCCATTGTGTTTATATCTATTAACATTTTATCAAGGTCATTCTTTTCTTCTTTAATGCCATTTTTTACTTGTCTCATCATTGAATTCATTTGACTAATTCTATTGTTTAATGCTTCAAATGATGCTGAAGTGAGATTTGATGATGATACAATATCTGAAATGGAATTTGATATTCCAAGCAAGAGTTCTTTTATTGCCGCAGATTGGACAGCCGAAGTTTCTGCAAGGGATCTTATTTCATCAGCAACAACTCCGAATCCTTTGCCTTGTTCACCTGCGTGAGAAGCTTCTATTGCTGCATTCATGGCAAGAAGGTTTGTTTGTTCTGCTATAGCTGCTATTGCTGCATTTGCTTCTGTAAGGTTTTCTGATTGTAATGATATTTGTGTGATTTGTTCTGAAACCTTTTCTTGGTTTTGTTTACCATTATTTGAATCTTGTACAAGTTTATCATATTCTAATGTAATTTTTTCTACACTATTGTTAACGTTATTCATGTTGTTTGATATGTTATCAATTTTTTGAGTAGAACGATTTATGATTTCAGCTTGATTGTTGATTCTCATTTCAAGTCCTGTAATTTGGTTTTCTACAGAACCCATTATAGTAGAGATTTCTTCAACCTTTTCATTTTGCATATTTATGCTGTCTGTAATATTTTTTATACTGTCACTTGTAGTCGAAATATTTTCTACATGGCTGCTCATTTTTTCATAAAGTTCATTTCCTGTTTCCATAAGTACGTCACTTTGTGTTTGAAGATTTGAAACAAGGTTATCCATACTTTGTATAACTGAATTACAGTCATGAGCCAGTTTCTTTAGTTCTTTTCCGCCTTTTTCAGGAATACGGGCTGCAAGGTCAGCTTTTCCTAATGATATTTGTTCCATTGCAGAAGATGTATCGTAGATATGTTTGAACATAGATGTTGTAAATATGTATATGATTGTAATACCTAATATTATGAGAATAAGTCCTACTATAGAATTTTTTATTATTTCTGATTTCATTATATTTACAAGTTCTGCAATTTCAAAGTCACAACCTATTATGCCTACAACTTTTCCATTGCTGTTTTTTATTCCTTTGTATGTACTTATAGTCCAACCCCAACTATCTTGCTCAACTATTCCTGATGTGCTTATATCACCTGTTGAAAATGAAATTTCTGGAGCTTTTCCCCATGCAGAATATCCGTCTTCTAATTCTCCAAGTGTAGAGAAGTTTTCAGAATCACTTGGGTCACAGCTTCCGTCTATTATATATAAAGCATTTCCAGTTGAATCTTTTGCCATTGTATAAAGGTATTTACAACCTACTGCATTTTTTAATTCTAAAATTGCAATTCTTGCTTCTTCATAGTAAGGGTCATTTTCATCTAGACTTTTTGCAAGTTTTTCAAATTTATCACCATCAATTATTTTACCTAATTTTTCAACAACAGGTTGTCCTTCACTTGAGGCAAATACTTTGAATATACTCGAAATACTAAAACATGTAAGAGTCGAAATTAGAACGATTGATGCAAATATAAAAAATCCTAATATACTTATAAATCTAATTTTTAAAGATGAAAACATA
>JAILNT010000055.1 GCA_024691265.1 Treponema sp.
CGTTTTTAAATTTTGATTCCATAAATATTATTTTGCTCCAATACCACAAGTAGAATCAAGTTCATTTGTTTCTGTTATCATCTTATTCACCCTACCCTACCATCATCTGATTATGTTATTGATGGTTCAAAAGATTTGGAAACAATTGTTGATGAAATTATTGATATCGTCGAGAAGAATGTAGGGTAGGAGATCAAGGTTTAATTCATTTGAGATGTATCTGCAAATTGAATTTACGTTTACTTTCGATATAGACTCTTATATAGAATATAAAAGTCCTACAATACAAGAAATATATAGCAAAATTGGATTATAAAATAAATGAAATTGAAAAGTTGAAAATTATAAAAAACCGCCTGAATAAAATATTATCCAGACGGTTTCTTTGTCTTTTTAAGACTTAAGCTTTAGAAATATTAGTTATCAGCCTTGATTGCATTAGCTGCTGTACGGCCTGAAACGAAGATTTCAACGATTGCGTTTCCACCAAGGCGGTTTCCACCATGAATACCACCAGTTACTTCACCTGCAGCATAAAGTCCCTTGATAGGATTTCCGCTCTTGTCGAGTACGTGACGGTTGATATCAACAGCAAGACCACCCATTGTGTGGTGTGTTGAAGGAGCTAAGAATCTAATCTTGAGCTTTACACCATCAAGAGTGTAAGAGTTTACATCGTAAGAACCATCAGCCTTCTTGTTAGCATTACCGATAAGTCTTGTCCAGCCTGTCTTAGGAACAGCAAGCTTATCTTCTGTGCCTGTCATAAGAGCCTTATCATAATCGATGATTTCCTGCTTTACAGTATTAGCATCGAGATTGATACCAAGTTCCTTGAAAAGGTCTCCAAGCTGGTCGATTGTACGTGTGTACTGTCTCCATTCAACGTCCTGTTCCCATGTATCAGGTGTCTTTGGTGTTCCATATGGATAAGGTCCTGGAATTGCTCTATCGCTGTTTGCAATTTCAATTACAGTTCCCATTACACCATTGTGCTCAATACCATTGTTGAATTCACCAAGAGAAAGAACATCGCGTTCTCCTGTTTCGTTCAAATAACGCTTTCCTGTTGTTGGGTTGATATAGATAGCATAGTCTCCGCCACCGAATGCAAGCTGACCATTGTCTACCCAAGAAATAGGCATAAGCTGAGTATATTCCATACCAGTTGTTGCAGCTCCAGCCTTTTCACCCATTTCAATACCTTCACCCTGCATAGATGAGCGGTTTGTTGTCTGTGTGTGGCTTGTGATAGCGTCTTTCTTCCAGTATTTGTTTGTTGCAACAACTTTACCAATATTAGCAGCATAACCACCTGTAGAAATAACAACACCCTTTGTTGCATGTGCTGTAACTTCTGTTCCGTCATACATAACAGCTTTAACACCTGTTACTCTGCCGTTTTCTACGATAAGGTTTTTTGCAGTTGTGCGGAGCATAATCTTGTTGTCTTTAGCTGTTGCACTTGTTTCGAGTAAAGTTCTGCGAGGAGGAACAAAGTATGAACCCCACTGACCAACTTCATTCTTTCCGTCTCCATCAGCATCGAAGTTTGCACCAATGTACTGATTTTCACGGTTCCACAAAGCACCAACGATTGTAGGCTGGATATCTTCAACGAATGTTGCACCCTGAGCTTCAAGCCATGGCTTTAAATCCTGACCATCTCTTACGAACTGGCAAACAAGGTCATAGTTTCCATAAATCCAATCAGAGAAATCTGCATTTGGTCTTAATCCACCATAATATGTCTGGAAGATGTGAAGATTTATTGTAGAGAACAATGTAAGTTCTGATTCTGGAGTACCTGCTTTAAGCCTTGGTTCTGCCCATGCAAGATAATCCTTTATTTCATTCTTCAATTCTTTCAAAATAGGAAGATATTCCTGATGAACACCATGCTTTGAAAGGTTTGTAATATCACCAGCAACGAACCACTTCTGTGCATCTGTTGCATCAAATGGCTTTTCGTCCCAGTTAAGAATTGTCTTCAAAACTGTAATATTTCCATGAGCTGACTTTACCTTGTTATATGTTTTTCCGTCTACAGGATAAACGCCTGTTGTTGCATCAGGATTTGATTTTTCCCAGCAAAGATAAGGCATTGCAGACTGGAACTGTCCACCAGATACTACGGTGTTACCACCAATTTCTGCATTCTTTTCAATAACAAGAACTGTCTGACCATTCTGAGCTGCCTGTGCTGCTGCTGCAATACCAGCTCCACCAGCACCAACAACTACAACATCATATGTTCCTTCAATAGGAGCCTGTGCTTCATGAACTACAGTATTCTTTTTGAAGTCATCAATGCTAGAAACACCTGCTTTTGTAGCAGCTTCATTCAAAGCATTCTTAACAGCCAAAGATGTAAATGTAGCACCTGAAACAATATCAACACCAGAACCATTTGCTTGAATAGCATCTTTGAACATGATGTCGTAAGCTGGGTCTCCAACATGAGGAGTTTCTTTTGAAGAAGCAACCTTTATGTCTGAGATTCCGTTTTCGCTGAATGTAACGTCCAATGTAACAGGACCATTCATACCATTAGCTGTTCCCTGATATGTACCAGCTTTATAGCTAACTGCTACATTCTTGCGAGCTTCTTTTGTAGTAGCTTCTTCTTTTGCTCCAGCCTTAGAAAGAGCATCTTTTACAGCTTCAATGATACCATTTGAAGTAATAGTTGCTCCTGACACTGTATCTACATTTGCAGACTGAGCCTTTACAATAGAAGAAGGAATTTCTTTTATAGCATTGTCAGAAATACCTTTTGTTTCTTCATGCTTTGTAATTTCTACAGACTGAATTTTATCAGCTGTTAACTTTACAGAAACTTCAATGTCTCCATTGCGTCCTTTGCCAGTTCCTGTATATGTTCCGGCTGTATACTTACCGTTTTTAGCAGAACATGAAGGGAAGGCGAATAATAAAGCAGTGCCGATTAATGCATAAGCGGCAGATGTTTTAACTCTTTTCATATATCCTCCTGAGAAATATAAAACATTTATATTGTATTCGATAAACTTAATAAGTCAAGATTATGACGGATTATAACAATATTTAGTATAAACTTAACTAGTATTGAATATATGAAAAGTTGTTTAAGTCTTTTTTATCTAAACAAAAGATTTTCCCATTGAAGTCCGCTACCAGCCTTTATATCCTGCGACAGAATTGCACCGGTAACATCATCAATATATTCAGGAGAAATACCTGGAGACAATATTTTTTCTGTACGTAAAATTGAAAGGTCTTTGGCTTCTATTTTTTCACCTTTTTTCATATCATGCATAAAGTGTATAGAACGGTTAGTCCTTCCATAATTTGCAGATTCACTTTTTGCAAGATGTTTTATGCCATTACCCAAAACGCTGGAAACTTTTTCTTTTCCAAAAAGTTCTTCCATTTGCTTTATTGTTATTTTTAAGCCTTCTTCCTTGCCATATCTTTTTAATACAGCCTGAGTTTGATGAACACTGTATACTAAATTTGCAAACTGTTCAGGCTCAAGTGCTACAGGGTCATCAAGTCCATCTGTTTTTTTACTGAGTGTGATATGTTTTTCTATTGTAATTCCGCCAAGTGCTGTTGTTAATACAGGAACAAGAACAGGGTCAAGACTGTGGTCACTTATACCTGTCTGTATTCCGAAAATATCATGTAAAGTCTGTACAAGCCTTAGATTATATTCAGATTCAGGAGCCGGATAACTTGTAATACAATGTAACAAAGTAAACTGCGAAGAATTTTCTTTTTCTGGTGAAAAATCCAGACATTCAAGAGCTTTTTCAATGTCGCTTAATTTAGAAACTCCTGAAGAAATTAATATTGGAGTTTTTAATCCATTAGCAATAGCTTCTTTTATTTCCCTTAACATGGGATAATGATTTAATTCAGGTGAGGCAACTTTTACAACATCTGGATTTATTGAAAGCAGTTCTTTCAGACTACGAACTCCAAAAGGGGAGCACACAAATTTCACACCTAAAGAATGTGCATAATCCTGTGCTTTTACAAAGAAATCTTTTTCAACTTCCAGTTTTTTGAATCTGTCGTACAGTCTTGTTTGACCCCCAGGAAGAAGGACAAAACCTGTGTCAGGGTGGAGTATTTCATCAGCATATACCCATTGAAATTTTACTGCATCAACTCCGGCATCATAAGCCGCCTTTATTAACTCTTTTGCTTTATCTATAGAGCCGCCATGGGCAGTTCCAATTTCTGCTATTATCATGATAAAGGATTATATTCTAGATGTATTCATATTTTCAATAATCTTTTTTGCCAATAAATAAAAAGAAAGTTTACTTGATAAATATTTTTCATTCTTGGATATATAAGTGTTAAACCTATATATCCGCTTCATATAATTAATCTTTAGAAATAGATAACTGTGAAATATCAACTTCTATTTCAGTATCTTTATATGCAGCATACCATTCTGGATTTGTCGTATATACAGTAACAGTTACAGGAGAAGAGGCGGTACCATCAGTTATTGTTGAAGTTGGTATATCAATAGTCGTGTTAGATGTATCTCCTAGTAAACCGTTTGTTTCTGATAAAGTAACTGTTGACCCCAGGGTATTTATGACTGTATATGTATAACTTGGGCTATCATATATTTTTGTAGAGTCATTCCCAGCTGTATAATAAACTCTTTCTGTATCAACAAAGTTCAAACGTGCAAGACTATAAAGTTCTTTTTCTATACTTTCGCCAGATTCTAATGTATAAACTGTTTGGTCTGAATAATTTTGCAATGTAAAAGAAACTGTCTTAGAAGACTTATTTTCGATTGTATAATCATCATGTACAAATACTGATGAGCAGCTAGTAAAAACAGCTGCAAATAAAACTA
>JAILNT010000062.1 GCA_024691265.1 Treponema sp.
TATAAATGCAGGTATAGTTGCAACAATAATGTTTGTATCAAAAATACTTGATGCTTTCTCTGATATTCTAATGGGAGCCATACAAGAAAAATTTGCCAAGCCTGGAGCAAAAGCACGTCCATGGATTATAAAAGGCTTTATTCCCTATGCAATTTCAGCTATTCTTCTTTTTTCAGTACCAGATTTCTCAAGTACAATCAAAACAATAATATATATATTTATAACTTATAATCTTTTTTGCACAGTATTCTATACAATGATGAGTATCCCATTTTTCTCATTAGGTTCTCTTATCACACAGAATCAAAAAGAACGAGAAATGATTGGAGTATTGCGTTCAATATTTACAACCATCGTATCAACAATAGTAAACTCATTCACAATGACCTTTATTTCCTGGGCAGGTGGAACTAAAACTTCTTGGACAATCGTTATAGCAATCTTCGCATTGATTTCAACAATCGCCTTTTTCTTCGCATATAAGAACACAAAAGAAAGAGTTATTATCGATGATACAAATACAGAAAAAAGTAAGAATGCTGCACATTTAACACTTTCTCAAAACATGAAACTTTTATTCCAGAACAAATACTGGCTTATTCTTACATTAAATGCAATTCTAACCAATATGACTATTGCTGCAAACTCAGGCTCCCTCTTTTTCTACTTAAAAAATGTCATAGGACACCCAGAAGCTATAGCTATTTGCGGAATGCTTTTATCTATGCCGATGATAGTCTTAATACCTCTCTCAAAACCTCTTGTAGCAAGATTCGGAAAGAGAAATATGCTTGCAGCAGGAACTCTTGTTATGGGCTTATCACGTCTTTTTGTCTGGCTTGTAGGAAGCAACCTGAATCTAATATTCTTAGGAACATTCATATTTTCTATAGGTTGTGCAACAGCATGGACAGCAGCTCCTATGCTATGGGATACTGTTGAATATGGAGAATGGAAAACAGGAGTAAGACAAGATGGCTTTATAATGAGTGCTCAAAGTTTTGGACAAAAAGTAGGCACTGCAATAGGAACTGCCCTTGTAGGCTGGATTCTTGCATGGTTTGGCTATAACGGAGCTGCAGAAAGTCAAAGTCATACAGCAATTATTGGTATAACAATTGATTACATTTGGCTTACAGTTATATTCAGTGCTTTAGCAGTTATACTTCTATTTGCATTCTATCATCTTGATAGTGAATACCCAAAAATTGTAAAAGAACTTCAAGAAAGAAAAGCTTGTGCAAAAGAAATAAAATAGTTTTGTAACTTGTTATAGTTATTTTATGAAAGCACAGTAAACAGGAGCATTTATGAGTGATATCGAAGTTGAAATAAATGAAATTATGGAAAAAATGTCCATAGATGATAAATTAAAACTGCTGGCACAAAGCGGAAATCAATATGGAGCTATTCCCAGTCTTGATTTTGAGGGTGTTGTTCCTCAAGATGTTCCAAGAGGTGGGGAAGATAACTGGACAACAGGAAAAGCTATACGTGATGAAAGCGGAAATATTATTGATGGAAAATATCACCCTGTTTCCTATCCTTCGAATTCTGCCCTTGCCATGAGTTTCGACAAAGATTTGCTATATCATGTTGGAAGTCAATTTGCAAAAGAAGCAAGGGGAAATCCAAACAAAGTTCATATACTAAACAGACCGGCAATGAATCTAAAGCGGTCACCTCGCTGTGGAAGAAATTATGACTACTTTAGTGAAGACCATGTTCTAACGGGTTTACTTGCAGAACAATATATACGAGGACTTCAAGATAACGGAATATTTGCATGTCCAAAACATTTCATTGCAAACACGCAAGAATATGACAGAATGAATACAAATGAAATTATAGATGAAAGGACATTGAATGAAGTATATCTTAAGACCTGGAAACTAGCCTTGAAAGCAAAACCTGAAATGATAATGACTTCATACAATAAAGTTAACGGAGCTTGGGTAAACTCAAACAGCTCTTTAATGAAAGCACTTAGAAAAGATTTGAATTATGAAGGAATAGTTGTATCAGATTTTCTTGCTGTACAAAACGACAAGGTAAAAGCTCATAAATGTTCTATGGATATAGAACTGGCACAAACAGAAGTTCATATTGATGAAATAAAAAAAGCATATGAAAATGGGGAATTTACACTTGAAGAATTAAATCTGTTAGTAAAAAGAATACTAGCTTTCACATTAAAAGCTAAAAAATCATATAAAAAATATGAAATAGACGAAAATGAAGCAGAAGCAATGAGGGAAGACGCCATTAAAGTTTCCGAAAATTGTATCGCTCTATTAAAAAATGATGCTATTTTACCAATTGAAAATAACAGTAGAAAAAAGATTCTTATTGCAGGTCTTTTAGCAAAAGAACCTGTAACAGCAGGAAGCGGCAGCGGCTTTATGAATGGTTATAAAGATGAAAATCCATTTGAAGAGCTAAAAAAGCAAGGCTTTGACTTAGAATACGCACAGGGCTATGAAGTTAGTAATTCTCGCCCGCCGTGCGAAATAAAAGAAAATGAAAGTCTTATAGCAGAAGCAAGGGAAAAGGCTAAAAAAGCCGATATAGTAATAGCATTTACAGGTTCTTCACTTGCATATGAATCTGAAAGCTATGACCGACCTAATATACATTTACCAAAGGCACAGGAAGCACTTTTAACAGCATTAGAGGAAGTTTCAAATAACGTAATCATTTGTTTAACTTCTGGAAGTGTTTATGAAATTGCTGAATGGGCTGGAAAAGCAAAAGCTATAATTTATTCAGGATTCTGCGGAGAGGGATATTCAAAAGCCATTACAAATATAATTACAGGAAAAGCAGAAGCAGGAGGAAGGACAGCAGAAACCTTTCCTATTTGTGAAGAGCATACTCCATCATATCTGAACTTTACTCCTTCTTTCTATGAAATGGCAACTGTAAATTATGGAGAGGGAATATTTACAGGCTACCGCTGGTACGAAAAAAGAAAACTTCCAGTATTATTTCCATTCGGACATGGACTTAGCTATACAAATTTTGAATATAGTTCTTTTTCAATAGATAAAGCTGAAATGACTGCTGATGATACTTGTACAGTAAGCTTGAAGATAAAAAACACAGGAAAAAGAAAAGGAAGCCAAGTAATACAACTATATATAAAAGAAAAAGGCGGAAAATATATACGTCCGGAAAAAGAATTAAAAGACTTTACAAAAGTGCATCTTGAGGGGGGAGAAGAAAAGACAATTTCTTTCAAAATCTCAAGAGAGAGTTTAGAACTTTATAGTGATACACTTCATAAGTGGGGAGTTCAGGCAGATGATTATGAAATAATACTTGCCCTATCTTCTGAAAACATAATCAAAACGGCAAATCTAAAAATAGTAAAAGCAGATAAAATGAGTATTTATACAAAAATGACTCCTCTTGTAAAATTCTTAGAAAATCCTGCTTTTCAAAATTACCTGAAAGAAAAAAAGAATGAATGGCTACAGAATTTCTTTAATCTTGAAAAAACAGATTTCTTAGTTTTGATGCTACCACTCCCCTTTCATAGACTTGCAGAAAAATCTCAGGGAGAAGCCATGTTCACAGAAAAAGAAATAGAGGAAATTATAGAAGCCTGCAACAATAATTAAAATTATAAGATACTGTCATCAAAAAAATTAAACAAAAGCAGATGACGGTATCATTTATCCTTTTTATCAACTGTTTCATTAGTAGAAGTTTTTGTTTCAGCTTCTTTTTCAACAGTCTCTTTTTCAACCGCTTCTTTTTCAACAGTTTCTATAGCTTTTTCAATTTTTTCAAAATCTGTATCATCAGGAAATCTTTCTTTCAAAATTGCAAGCTGCTCTTTTGCAGAAGCTGTATTTTTATTAGCTAATAACACAGCTATATAATTTTTTAATATAGAAACATTACTCGGATTTTTATTTACTAAGTCTAAATACATACCGGAAGCTTCTTCTAAGTTTCCACGCATTGCATATATATAGGCAAGAGAAAGGGCTAAATCAGTATTTTCAGGGTCTTTAGAAAGAAAATCTTTATAAATGCTTTCTGCTTCAGCCCAATTCTTTGCAAGAACATAACAACGCCCAAGCTTATAATAGGCGGATATATATATATCCTTATCCTTCATAGCTTCCTTATAATAAGAAGCAGCTTTCGTATAGTCTTTAAGCTCAAGATATTTTTCAGCAATATTAAAATATTCGGTGGCAATATTTTTATTCTTAACATTATCTCGCCCAGTTACACAGGACTGTAAACAGAATAAAATCAAGCAGAATAAAATTATTAACCACCGGAAGTTCATATTACAAAGTTCCTAATACAGTATGTTCAATCTTTCTCATCTGAGAACGATAAAGACCTGCAATGTTAGAACCATAATCAGCAAGAAGCTGTATGATATTTCTAGGCTGTTCATTTGAATCACAACCGTTAAGTCTGTCGCCTGCATCGCCTAAACCAGGCATAATATAAGCCTTCTCATTCAAAACAGGATCCATCCAAAGTGTATAACAAGTACAGTTATCCAAAGCACGAGTAACACGAAGACTTCCCTTCAATGCAGAAATAACATTAAAGAACTTAATGCTTCTAGGTTTTACACCCTGACTCTGAAGATACTTAACAACAGTTACAATAGAACCGCCAGTTGCATTCATAGGATCTGCAAATACCCAGTCTTTACCATCAAGTTCTTCAAGATTAAAGAATGAATTCTTCAAGTTAAGGATATACTGCATATCATTTTCATGTCTTGAATCATCACGATTAATTTTGAATAAAGCAAATGGGGTAACATATCCATTAGAAGAATATTCCTCAATTTCCTTTGACATAATCATACTTGGAAGCAAAGCACCTCTAAGCATAACCATCATAATAGAATTGCTTATATCATCATCAATATCAGGAATCTTATGAACAGCATAATTCTGAACAGGATATGTAACAGGTGTTTTTACAATGATATGTCCCTTCTTATCAGAATGTTCTTC
>JAILNT010000073.1 GCA_024691265.1 Treponema sp.
CAAGGCTATTATAAAAGCTTTTATCTTTCTTATTTTTGAAATTAAAGTTACTATAAAAAAAAGAATCATATCTGCTAAAACTATAGTAGCTCCTACAGGAGTACCCCATATTATTGCTACTAATATTCCAATTGCTGCACAAATTACAGAAAATATACTTGATGTCAGCATAACAGATTTAAAAGTCTTGAATAACATTAAAGCTGATACGGCAGGAAAAATGATAAGGGCAGTAATAAGTAGAGTTCCTACTAGATTCATAGAAAGTACAACGACAACTGCAACTACAATAGCCATAAGGACATTGAAGAAAGTTGTATTAGTTCCGCCTGCTTTTGCAAAATTTTCATCAAATGTTATAGCAAAAATTTTGTTATGAAAAATTATATATATCAATACAACTGCTACTGATAAAACCACAGAAAGAATTACTTCTCCTGGTCTTAGAGTAAGAATTGATGTAGAACCAAAAAGAGTTGTACAAACATCTCCTGAAATATTCATTTTAGGAGAAAATTTATTAAGCATTAAATAACCTAGAGCCAAAGCTCCTACAGAAATCATGCCTACTGCTGTATCACCTTTTATTTTTGAATTTTCTTTTGTACATAGAAGAATTATTGCAAATACAACTGTGACAGGAAGAACAAAATACATTGTATTTGTTATTTTTAACACTGTTGCAATTGCTAAAGCTCCAAAGGCTGTATGCGAAAGTCCATCTCCAATGAAAGAGAATCTTTTTAATACAAGGTTTACACCTAGTAAAGAAGAACTTAGTGCAATCATTACCCCTGCTATTAAAGCATAAATTACAAAAGAGTATTGAAAATATTCTCTAAGTTTATCGATAATCTCTAGCATTTGAGAATGTAACCTCCTTACCTATTTTTAAAATATGGCTTGCATATTTATCTACTTGTTCAAGATCATGGCTTATCATCATGATAGCCATACCTTCTTGATTTAATTTCCGCACAATTTCGTACATACTTTCTGTTGCATCAGGATCTAAGCCTGTTACTGGCTCATCAAGTAATAACATACTAGAGGCAGAGCATAAAGCCCTTGCTAGTAAAACTCTTTGCTGCTGTCCACCAGAAAGTTCCCTGTAACATTTTGTTGCAAGATGAGTTATACCTAATCTTTCTATATTGAAAGCAGCCTTTTCTTTATCTTCTTTTTTATAGAAATAAGGAAAGTGCATGTGATTAAGGCATCCGGAGAGGACTATTTCTCTCACGGATGCAGGAAAAGTTCTTTGAATGGCATTCTGCTGTGGTAAATATCCAATTTGCTTCCTTGAAAAAGAATTAGAAAATGTTATTTCTCCGGACGACGGTGGAATTAATCCTAAAACAGTCTTCATAAGAGTTGATTTACCACTTCCATTCTCACCTATTACACAAAGGTAATTTCCTTTTTCTATAGAAAAGTTAATATTACTGGCTACGATTTTTCCATCATAACCAACATTTAGATTTTTACAAGTCAGTAATGCCATTTATCCATAGTCCCTAATAAAAATTATTAAAGTAAGGCTTTTTTCAAAGTTTCAAGATTTTGCTTCATTGTGCCAATATATGTCTTTCCATCTTTTATCTCAGAGTCAGTTGTTGACTGTAAAGAATCAAGCATAAGAATATCAGCATTTTTATTTTTTGTCGTATTAATTACAGTATTAGCAATTTTATTGTCTGAATTTTCTATTGTAAATGTATGTGCTAAAGAAAGCTCATCTATTTTTTTTGCAAGGAAAGCAATAGTTTCAAAACTAGCCTCTGTCTCTGCAGAACATCCTACAAATGCTGCATAGTATGAAATATTGTAATCATTAACAAGATAGCGGAAGGGGAATCTGTCGCAGAATACAACTGTTCTGTTTTTTGCATTTTTTAGAGTTGTTTCGTATTCAGAATCAAGAGCTGAAAGAGCTGCAATATAATCTTTTGTATTCTTTTCGTATACAGCAGCATTATTTTCATCTATTTCTTTCATTGTATTTGCAATAGCTTCTGTTAGAATCTTTGTATTTTTGAGAGAAAGCCAAACATGTTCATCGTATTCAGGTTCTTCATGCTCGTGGTCATGTCCTTCATGCTCGTGGTCATGTCCTTCATGCTCATGGACATGTCCTTCATGCTCGTGGTCATGTCCTTCATGCTCATGGTCATGTCCTTCATGCTCATGGTCATGTCCTTGCATTCCTTCAACAACCTCTTCTACTTTTACTTTGTCACCTAATACTTCAAGAAGATTAATTGTCTTCAATCCTTTACAAGTTGGAGATTTTAATAAATCTTCAATCCAAACGTCAGATTCTCCTCCAACGTAAATAAAAAGGTCGCTTGAAGAAATCTTTACTATGTCTGTTGCAGAAGGTGAATAACTGTGTAAATCTACACCGTTTTTCATTAAAAGAGTTATATTAGCATTTGTTCCTTTTGCAATCTCTCTTGTCCAGTCATATTCTGGAAATATTGTACAAACAATATTGATTTGTTTCTCTGCTGAATTTGCAGAATCTTCAGATACTTTTGTAAGAGCTTTTTTTTCTCCACAAGAAGCTAATAAAAATAAAGACAATAATGCCATGCCAATAAAAATTGACTTGTTTAATTTATTCATAATTAAAAACCTTCACTAGTAATGTTTAATGCGTTAATAACGCAAGATATAAGAAGATTAACTTAAAGCTAATCTTTCGGCTTTAAAATATGAATCAAGCTATTAGCTTTATTTTTAGAGATATAAGAGAATCTTTATTATAGAATTTATTTTGAGAATTAACTTTAAAATCTTTTACAAATTTTTTGGCAATTACATGGAACCCCTCTGCTACAGAGTTATCTCCTGTTTTAGCCTGTTCTATTACATTTATTATCTGACATACAATACAATCATCTCCACTACAATCATGATTAGCTTCATGAACAACATAAAACATAGAGAATAACATTGAAAATGTCAGCAGAATAGCAATAAATGTATTCTTCATGCTAGCATTTCTATCATTTATCAATATTTGCGTCAAGATTATTTAGATAATACATTTAATTTTGGCTTTATAAAATCATTAGCCCAGCAATAAGAATAGGCTCCGCATCCCTTAAATACAATAGTATCTCCAATTGCAATAGTTCCAGTGAAACTTTTTTTCAATATGTCATTTTCTAGACAGGTATAGCCTACTATATTGTAATCTCTTACTTTTGTTCTGGCTGTTTCGGGAATATTATTATTTTTTATTACTTGTATACGGCATTTATCGTACTTTGCAGCAAGTCCTATATCTACAATAGAACAGTCTACAAATATAAAGCCTTCTTTTATATGAATAATAATATTCCCGAAACAGCCAGAACAAAAGTAAGAGATTACAATATAGTAGGCTATACCTGTCTAGAAAATGACATATTGAAAAAAAGTTTCACTGGAACTATTGCAATT
>JAILNT010000079.1 GCA_024691265.1 Treponema sp.
CACTAAAGGAGAGATAACTGGAGGCTTAAATAAATGAGTTTTAAAGATTCAAAAGTTGTAATCGTAGGTTGTGGCCATGTTGGAGCAACAATCGGTTACACATTAATTAATCAGGGCTTATGTGAGTCTATTGGTTTAATAGACCGTAACAGAGAAAAAGCTATTGGAGATGCACTTGATATGCAGCATGCAGTTTATTTTATGAACCGCAATATTAAAGTTGAAGCTGTAGATTATAATGCTTGTAGCGATGCAGATGTTGTTGTAATTACAGCTAGTGCTCCAATGCCAAAAGATTCACATAACAGGCTTGAAATGCTAACTCCTTCGCTTAATATCATGAAAGAAATTATTTCTTCTGTTATGGCATCAGGTTTTAACGGCATTTTTGTTGTTGTATCTAATCCTGTAGACATTATGTCTTACTACGCATGGAAACTTTCAGGTCTTCCAAAAAATCAGATTATTGGAAGCGGTACAACATTGGACACTGCAAGATTATGTGTAGAAATATCAAAACTTTTTGACCTTGATTCTAAAAGCGTAGAAGCTTTTGTTATGGGAGAACATGGAGACAGTGAAATGGTTTCATGGAATTCTGCAACAATAGGCGGTAAAAGTCTTAAAGATGTTATGGACGATAATAAAGACAGAGCAAAAGAAGGCTCTTTTGAAAAATTAAGACAGGAAACTGTAGAAGCCGGCTGGCAGATTTTTAACAGAAAGGGAAATACATCTTATGGTATTGCAGCTTCTACCTGTGCAATCATAAAATCTATTTTGTTCAATGAAAATAGAATCTATCCTGTATCTGTTCATCTTGATGGTCAATATGATTTAAAAGATATGTTCCTTAGCGTTCCTACAATAATCGATAAGACTGGTGCTAAAGAAATAGTTGAAATAAAGCTAAAAGACGATGAAAAGGCTGCCTTACAGAAATCAGCAGATGTTGTAACAGCTTTCTATAAAGATTTGAACATCTAATATTTTATGAAAGAATAAGCCCCGTAGTTTTTTTATAAATTTTATGAAACAAACGTAAGGCTTATTCTTTTTATAAAAATTCTATGCCTTTAGAATATCTACAAGATGAGAACTTGCTCCCAAAAGCTCCTTACGTTCACAAATTGCAAGATGGTATTTCAAATAAAGATTAAATTCTTCTTCATCTAAACTGTTTAATACCGTACGCATATAGTCAGAAGCTCCATCAGCTGCAATTATCTTTTTTCTTTCAATTCCACAAAAATTATTGATTTTATCTATATCCTCTATGCGAACATAACTATATAAATCTTTCTCTTTGGTAATTGTATGAAAATCAGAAGTTATTGTGCCTTTTTCTACACATTCCTTTATATGCTTTTCTTTAAAACAATAAGTCAAAATACTGTATTCATTCATAACATAGGCAACAAGAATAGTTCCGCCTTTCTTTGTTACTCTTCGAGCTTCATTTAGAGCTTTGCATTTATCTTCAAAACTATGAAGATGATACATAGGACCAAACAGTAATGTAAGGTCAAAACTTTCATTTTCAAGGAAATGTAAATCCATGGCATTTCCCTGCCAGGTGTTTACATTTGCATGCTTTGCCCTCAAGACATCTAAATTATGTTTTACTAATTCAACAGCAGTTACCGTATAACCTTCTTCTGCAAGGGCAACACTATAACGTCCAGTTCCTGCACCAATATCAAGAATCTTTATAGATTTCTTTTCTCCAGAAGGGATAAAATCATGAATATACTTCATTGATGTTTGGTATTCAACAATACCATGTCTTGTTGTAAGTCTGTGTTCTTCCTTGAACTTGTTATAGTATTTTTCTAAGTCTGTCATAAAATCTTATGATAGCATATCCCACTTGTCCTTGCCAGGATATGGGCAATTTGATTTATCTAACATTGCTAAAGCTGCTACATAATAACCGTTTTCTTTACAAAGTACATTCGCAATTAAAGAAGGGCATGAAGAACAAACTGCAAGCCGTTTCTGATAAAGCTCTTTATCACAAGCTTTACCAGTACGAATTGCATTGTCCTGAGCAAATTTTTCTATATCTTCTTTTGAAAGACTTGCCAGAAGGGCTTTTCTTTCACACTCGGGACAATAATTTTCCATTATATTTTTTTCTCCATATTTTTCTTTGTTTTGATATTTTGTTTTAACATTCTATAAATACAGAAGCTACAGAATGAGCAGGTAAAATAGCAGATACAGTTTTTCCATCTACAGTATCTACATGTAAAGATTTTTCTACTACGTTATCACCTTTTTCAAAGGTATTTATAGAATTTATCTTTTCTCCTGTTATAACTGTTCCAACTGCAGATGAAATATTTTCTTCCATATTTTCAAAAGCAATTTCAACAGTTTTTGCATTTTCGGTATCTGTATTTACGATTGTCACAAGTCTTTGCATCTTTCCACTCTTTTCATCTTTTTTCTCTGAAGCAGAAACACTTAAACCTGGAACAAGAATATTTTTATCATAAAGACCAGCAGAAGCAGAAGCAAAACTTGTACCAAGTAATAAAGCTCCCTGATGCTTTTTATACATATGGAATACATGCCAGGTAGGTGTAAGTACAATTTTATCACCTTCTGTGAGTACAGGCGATTGTATTACATTTACAGCCTGAGCAAGATTTGCCATACGAACACGGTCACTATGATTGTTAAAGATATTAAGATGGATACCGGCAATAACAGCATCACGAACACTATTTTGCTGATATAAGAAACCAGGATTTGTACCAGGTTCTACAGAACACCATTCTCCCCATTCATCTACTACAAGTGCTACTCTTTTTTCTTTATCATACTTATCCATTATTTCACCATGACGGCGGACAAGTTCGTCCATATAGAAAGCACTTCTTAAAGCTCTGTACCAGCCTTCTTCATCAAATTCTGTTGCAGAACGTTTATCAAGATAACCATACTCGTAAGTGTAATGATGCAGGCTTAATCCGTCCATGAAGCGACCGGCATTTTTCATCAACACTTCTGTCCAGTTATAGTCGTTTACATTAGGTCCACCAGCTATCTTGAATATTTTATCATTGCCATAATTTCTTACATAAGTTTGAAATCTGCGGTAAAGGTCTGCGTAATATTCAGGACGCATATTTCCGCCACAACCCCAGTTTTCATTTCCTACACCGAAATAAGGAAGTTTCCATGGCTCTTTTCTGCCATTAGCAGCACGAAGATTTGCCATAGGGCTTTCACCGCTAAAGGTCATGTATTCAATCCATTCGTCCATTTCTTGAACAGAACCACTTCCTACATTTCCACAAACATAAGGCTTACAGGAAAGTTCATCACAAAGTCCCATAAACTCATGAGTACCGAAGCTATTATCTTCTACAACTCCGCCCCAATGAGTATTTATCATACGTTTACGATTTTCTTTAGGTCCTATGCCGTCTTTCCAATGATACTCATCTGCAAAACAACCACCCGGCCAACGAAGATTAGGTATATCTATATCTTTGAATGCCTGAACTACAGCTTTATTGTAGCCATTTATATTTGGAATAGGAGAATCCTTTCCAACCCAGAATCCACCATAGATACAACGTCCAAGATGTTCAGAAAAATGACCGTAGATATCACGATTGATGATAGACTTTTTGTCTTTTACATCGACAATTATTGTATTTCTCATAAAGAAAGTATAGCATCGTTTAATGACTAAGCCATGAAAAATTCGTCAGTTAGCACTAAAACCTAAATCATTAGATATATTGCAAAAAAGTGGCATATACTACCTGCAAGACAGAATACATGAAAAATGCTGTGTGTCCATTTTATTTTTTTTAGGGCATAGAAAATAGCACCAACTGTATATGCTATTCCTCCTATTATCAAAAATCTTCCTGATATAGCCGGTAAATATTCAAACAAAGGGCGAGCAGCAAAAAGAACAGCCCATGCCATTGGAATATAAGTCAAAGCCGACAATGCCCTCATTTTACTTCCGAATATTGCATAGAATGTTATACCTAAAGCTGCAAATCCCCATATTATTCCAAATAAAGTCCAGCCTACAGGTCCTTTTAATGCTACAAGACAAAATGGTGTATAAGTGCCAGCTATAAGTGCATAAATTGATGAGTGGTCTAATATTCCAAATATTTTTTTAGCTTTTATTGGTGTAAGTGCATGATACAAGGTTGACATCATGTAAAGAAATAATAAGGTTGCTCCATATATTACAAAACTTGTTACAGTACGCCCCGTAAATACTGCATGTTTCGCACTTCTTACTGCAAGTAAAGGAATAGCTGCAACGGCAAGAGCTGCTCCTATTCCATGTGTAATAGAATTTGCTATTTCTTCTCCTGTTGTGTATCTCTTTTTATTATCATTCATATTGTTTATTACCCCCACATCGTAATAAATTTGTAAAACTTGTCATAAATAGTTTTAACATACATATATTGACAAATACAAAATATTAAAAGTTGCAAAATTAAAGTTAAACAAGAAAACAAATTATTTGTTTTTTTATGAATTCCATGCTACCATAATGGTATAGCGAGGTGACTATGACAATATCAATACAGACCGCAGATAATTTTGTTAAAGAAATCGGTTCTTACTTAAACCACAAACTCGTAATTACAAGTGATACAGGTATTATTTTAGCAAGCTCAGAAACATTTAATGCAGGAACAACGAGCGGAATTGCCTGTAGCTTATTAGAAAGCATCGCTAGAGATAAAAATGCATCTCTTGAATTGGAAACAGATGAAGGTATTGCTTTTGCTCTAAAAACTAATAAAAATTCTGATGATATTTTTGGTATCCTTGTTATAAAAGGTGATGCTAAATCTATTAAGGCAGATGAAAAAAGTATTTCTTTTGTAAAGAATATGACAAATATTCTTATTGCTGATAAAGCAGAGAAAGAAGAAAATGAACTTAATGAACGTATTAAATGCCGCTTTATCCATAAATGGCTTTATGGGGATAATAAAAACATCAATTCAAAAATGATTGAATATGGTGCAAGTTTAGGTGTTGATATAACATTACCAAGAAGATTCTTTGCTTTTCAAGCAGTAATGAAAGATGATTTAGATACTCCAGAAAAGCAGCAAAGATATATTGATAAGGCTTTACAGGAAGCATGTGAACTTGTACAAAATGAAAGAGGCGGAATAGCTATTATTTCAGGTTCAATTGTAATGTGTGGCATTTATGAAAAGAAAGATGAAGAGCTTCTCAATTTTATTAATACAATAAAGAAAAGTGTAGAAAAGAAATATCCTCTTTATCTTGCGGTTGGTATTGATACAGGAACAACAGGCTATGTTCACGCTCATGAGGAATGTCTGAAAGCTGAAAAAGCTGTATTGATTAGTGCTCGTTCTCCTTCAAAAGAACCTAGATTCTATGATTCTATTAATATGGAAATTTTTTCAGGAGAACTTTCTGATAAGGTAAAAGAAGAATATATCCGCCATATCTTTAAAAATTGTCCTACCTACGAAATCAGAGACTGGCTTTATCTTTTGAATATATATTTTCAGAATGAAGGTTCTATTACAAATGCTGCAAATGCTTTGGGTATGCCAAAAAATACATTACAGTATAAACTTAGAAAACTAAAGAACAAAACAGGCTATGACCCTCGTTCTATTAGATTTAGCGGTTTATTCTATAATGCAATACATTTTTATAGTGACCTAGGTTATAGAAGATAATTTTTTTCACAAGCTTTA
>JAILNT010000093.1 GCA_024691265.1 Treponema sp.
TGGAAGAACAACTTTTTCTGATGGAGTGCAGGGACTTACAGTTCCTAATGTTGATATTAGTATTACACAGCCTACTACAGGAAAAGAAGTTGCATTTTCTGTACAGCTTCTTGTTCTTCTTACTATTTTAACTTTAGCTCCTAGTATTCTTTTACTGGTTACAAGTTTTCTTCGTTTTTCAATAGTTTTAGACTTTATAAAAAGGGCTTTGTCTTTGCAGCAGGTTCCTCCTACAGCGGTTTTGAATGGTATTGCTTTTTTTATGACAATTTTTGTTATGTGGCCAACGTTCAAGCAGGTTTATGATAATGCATATAAACCCTTGTCCGATGGTCAAATTGGTATAGAAGAAGCTTATACAGAGGCAGAAGCTCCTATGAGAATGTTTATGTTTAAGCAGATGTCTAAGGATTCAAGTTATATAAGACTTTGTATGTCTATGGCAAAGCTTGATAAACCTGAGCGTATGGCTGATGTTCCAACTTATTGTCTTATACCAGCATTTATTTTACATGAATTAACAGTTGCATTTAAAATAGGTATTTTGCTTTATATTCCATTTATAATTATAGATATGGTTGTTGCAAGTATTCTTATGAGTATGGGTATGATGATGTTGCCGCCTGTTCAGATTTCTATGCCATTTAAGCTTATGCTGTTTGTTTTAGTTGATGGCTGGGGTTTACTTACAAGGGAACTTTTTACGTCAGTTATAAGATAATTGAGTTATAAATAAAAGAAATTAGGGAGGGTTATAAAAATGTCAATTACAACAGTAGTTTCTCTTATGCGTAGTGGAATATTTCAAGTTTTAACTTTGGCTTCTCCAGTTCTTGCTGCTGCTCTTATAATCGGTCTTATAGTAGCAATTTTTCAAGCTACAACTTCTATCCAGGAAGCAACTTTAACGTTTCTTCCTAAAATGCTTACTATTCTTATTGTTTTAGCATTATTAGGCGGCTGGATGTTTTCTTCTATCCGTGAATATACTGTAAATCTATTCGAGATGATTCCTTCTATTGCTAGCTGATATGTTCTAGTGATGAGTTTTGTTTATGCTTGCATACATTGTATCTAATGCACCTCTATTTCTTCTTATTGCCGTACGCTGCCTCGCATTAATAATGACAGTCCCTCTTTTTTCAATGCGTTCTGTCGTATCAAAAATTGTAAAGGTTGCTTTGGCTGGATATTTTGCATATCTTGTTTTTCCTCATGTTGCCAGCAATAATTCTTATCTTTATTCAGTTTATTCATCATACATAAGTTCTAGTGGGGAATTTAATCTTCAATATATTCTTTTACTTGTTGGTGAAGCTCTTATTGGAATTTTGATGGGCTTTTATGTAACTATAATTTTTGCAGCTTTTAGTACCGCCGGTCAGTTTTTTGCTTTTCAAATGGGTTTTAGTGCGTCTGAAGTTTATGATGCACTTTCTCAGGTTGAAAATCCGCTTATGGGTCAGTATTTAAATCTTGTTGCAATGCTTGTATTTTTGCAGACTAGGTGGTTTCAACTATTGTTTGGAGGAGCTTTAGTTGCAAGTTTTAATTCTTTATCTGCTTTTTCAATTGTAGTTGCAAATGAAAATATAATGCATTTTTTCCTTGTAGCTCTTTCTAACCTTTTTGTAAATGCACTAACACTTGCTCTTCCTATTATTGGAACTTTAACTTTAATTATGGTTGCTATGGGTATGCTTTCTAAAGCAGCTCCACAGATGAATCTTTTTTCTGAAGGCTTTTCTATTACCATGCTTGTAACTTTTTTTCTCATAACAGTATTAATGCCTCAGATGTGTGATTTTTTTGTACAGTCTTTTGTTTCTGGTTTTAAGGCACTTGAAACACTTTTTACACAAATATCGGAGGTTAAAATTCAATGAGCTTTGAAGAAATTGACCTTCAATGGTTTGCAAATGCAGAAGATGAAGGAAGAACAGAAGACCCTACTGACCAAAAAATACGAAAAGCTCGTGAAGAAGGTCGTGTTGCAAAAAGTCAGGAAATAAATGGTGCGATCGTTTTAATATGTACGCTCATAACTCTTTTTCTTATGGGGTCATGGATTCTAAAAAAATTACAACAGGTTTTTATATATTATTTTACTCGTGTAACTGTAGATAAAATTGATAATGGTGCTTTTGCCGTTACATTTGCAATGTTTTTTCTTCAAATAGTTTTACCTGTGCTTGTTGTTTCTTTGGTTGCAGGAGTTATTGCAAATATAGTTCAAAATAAAGGTTTTCTTTTTACCCTGAAACCTATTACACCACAGTTTTCTAAGATTTTACCCCGCATAGGTCAGTATTTGAAGAAAACTGTTTTTTCTTTAGAGGGTGGTTTTAATGTTTTAAAGTCACTTATGAAGGTTGCTGCAATTTCTATTGTTGCTTATATCTTTATACGTCCTGATTTGGAAGAAAATGCTGCAAAATTACTTCATTCTGGTTCTTTGATTAAAAGTATTGGCTTCATTAGTTCTAAATCTGCCTTTATTCTAATTTTTTCAGCTGTAATTTTTCTTGCTATTGCTATTCCTGATTATTTTGTACAGAAAAAGCAGTTTATGGAAACCTTAAAAATGACTAAGCAGGAAGTAAAGCAGGAATATAAAGATATGGAAGGTGACCCTGAAGTTAAAGGAAAACTTGACCAGGCTCAAAGAGAGTTGCTTTCAAGAAATATTCCTCATGCAGTAAAAGAAAGTGATGTAGTTATTGCAAACCCTACGCACTTTGCTGTTGCTCTGAAGTATGACAGTACTGTAACTTATGCACCAAAAATTATGGCACGTGGAGCTGATAATCTTGCTTTTGCAATAAGAAAAGCAGCGAAAGAAAATGATATCCCTATTGTAGAGAATAAGGCTTTAGCAAGAAGTCTCTATACAGAAACAAAAGTTGGTGATATAATACCCGAGGACTACATGGAGATTATTGCGACAATTTATGCAAAAGTTGTCTATATGAATAAACGTATGTAGTTTTGGGTGAGGGTAATGTCAAATAAGTTTAGCAGTCTTTTAAAAAATCTTGAGAATAATTTAGTAGC
>JAILNT010000110.1 GCA_024691265.1 Treponema sp.
GAAGAAGCAAAAACTTTAACAGCTTAAATGAAAGAACTAGAATATAGAAAATGGCTTAGAAACTCAGGTGTTTCTAAAAAAATGGAATCCGATTTTGTTTCAAGAGTAAAAAGACTTGAAACAAAATTGTGCATTTTTGATATTGATGATGAATATCAATACGATAAATGTGCTAGATTACTGAAATATCTTTCCAGTGGTTGTAAAGACAGTCCGTATTCAAAATCCCTTGAATTACCTGGCACTTCAAATCAGTACACTGTCTTAAAATACGCACTGAAAAAATATATTTCTTTTTTGGAGTCTAATTAAATTCAAGTTCAAACTTATCCAAATCTCGTTGTTGCTGATCTTGAATTAGACCAATAGAAAAAATTACATTTGGATTATTTGTATTAGATAATCGAGTAACTATAAATTCATTTCCACTCGTATTTTTAAATTGGAAAGTATGGTTTTCTCCTATAATTTTATAAGTTCCAGGCGCTGCATTCATTTGTACTAAAAGATGCTTTCCATCGTTGCTATAGAAATCTGTTATTGAAAAACCTTCGCTTTTTGCTGCTTTAGTTATTTCAGAATAATCATTTTCTGTCGGATTTGATGAACCGCTTTTCTTTCTTCTGTATTTTGCTGAAACATTGAAATAATGTTGAAAATGTTCAATCGGGAAAATTACAAAGTTATTGGAACTCATATTATTATTTCCAACATCTTTTTCAATAATGAAATATTTTACATTTTTTTCTTTATAAAATTCTCCTATCCATGAATAAAAAAGTCCATTATCCATTAATAGTTCGATTCCATCAGTTCCAGGATTTTTATACCTATCGAAATCTTCGGCCATTTTTTCAAGGATTAATTCAGAGTGAATATTTATAGGGTAAGCATTAGCTCTTGAATAATCAAAAGTCCTTGATTTAGGGTCTGGAAAAGCAACAAATTGTCCACACTGTGCTTGAGACATTTTAGATTCAATATAAAAAGTTACCATTCCATATTTCTTTAATAATATGTCAGATTTTGTAGAATCTGAACCGCCTTCTGCTTCAAAATCATATCCTTTTTTTGAATAATTTATCTGAAGATATTTTAGACATTCTTCCTCACACTTTTGCCAATTTTTCATTTTCACACTTCCCTTAAAAATTCTTTAATACTTTTTCCAAGTGCAGTTATAACGTTTACTGTCATAGCATTGCCAGCTTGCATTAATAAGTGTCTATCAGAAACAGTATCTTTTACTTTATCGGCATATTTTTTGGGAAATCCTTGTAATAACAAAGCTTCATATCCGGTTAATTGGTAAATTTCGCCATTTCTAACATACAGAACGCCATCTCGTTGAGAACGTAACGTAGGGCAACGTTCTTCATAAATACGTAAATCTGACATTCTTGTATCTAATATTTTACCTTCCATTTTTTGAAGATCAGAAACAGTATATTTGCCATTATTAGTGGGGTTGTTTAAGTAGTATTGAAGTATTTCTAGCCTTTGTGCATCAGCTTTATTATTATCAATCAGATAGTCTTTCAATGAAGGTTTTTTAGCAGTTTTTGGCCACTCAAATAATGATATGTCTTTTTCAATCTTTTTATTAATTCCAATGAAATAAACCCTTTGTCGCATTTGTGGCACACCATATTCAATGCTTGTTAGGACTTTATAAGTAACATTGTATCCAGCTTCGTTTAATTCATTAAGAATAATTTTTAGAGTCTCTCCTTTGTCATGAGTAACAAGCCCTCTTACATTTTCCAATATAAAACAAGTTGGCTGAGTTTCTTTTAATATCCTTGCCAAGTGGAATATAATTTGTCCTCGAGCATCATCAAAACCTGCTTTTCTACCCATTACTGAAAATGTCTGGCAAGGAAATCCTGCTATAAGTAAATCAAAACTTGGTAGATTTTCTGTTTTAATTCTTTTTAGATTTCCAAAGTTTTTTTCATTATCAGTATTAAAAAGTTGTTTATATGTTAATACTGATAATCTACTGGTATCTGAATAACCAACAGATCTTAGTCCAGCTTTTTCAAGCCCCAAACGTCCACCACCAATACCTGAACAAAAATCAAAAAATGTTTCAATTTCCATAATTCATATATCTTACATATTTATAAAGAGTTAATCATTAGTATGTCTTATTTGCATATTTCAATATATAATTAATTTATGGATAAGTTCACACAAACAGAACGCCATTACATCATGTCACAAGTTCATTCGAAAAATACAAAGCCAGAGAAGCAGATTCGTTCTGCACTTTTCAAAGCGGGTTTTCGATATAGAATTTGTGATAAAAGATATCCTGGAAAACCCGATTTAATCTTTCCTCATTATTATGCTGTAATTTTTATAAATGGCTGCTTCTGGCATGCACACGAAGGTTGCAGTCATTTCCGTTTTCCACATTCAAATCAAAATTATTGGAAAAAAAAGTTTGAAACAAATAAACGTCGTGATGCCGAAAATTTGAAATATTATCAGGAACAGTGCTGGCGAGTCTGTTTTGTTTGGGAATGTGCAATTCGCGGTAAAAACTCAAGACAAAAAATTGAATCAGTAAAAGACCAGATTATTCAGTGGTTAGAAGAATCCTCAGATCCTTTCCTTGAAATTAAAGGATGAAGTCTTAATAGAAAAGCTTTAAGCGTTAGGCTATGGAGCACCGCGAAGCGTCCACCTAGGGAGCGACGGCTGTAAGCCGGCAAAATGCTCCAGTGGAGCATTTTGAGCGAGTC
>JAILNT010000139.1 GCA_024691265.1 Treponema sp.
AGATAATTATTTAATGGAAACTGCACATTATTATTCTGAAAATACAAAAGCAATTCTTTTAAATGAATATAGTACTTGTGCAGCCCTTCAAAACTCTATTGAGCAATTTGAACTTATACCTTCTGAATCTCGCCGAGATTACTTAAATGAAGTAATGAAGGAAATTCTTGAAAAAAATGAAGATTTTGTTGATGTATGGGCTTGTTTTGAACCTGATGCATTAGATGGACTTGATTCAGAATATGCTAATACAGAATATCATGATAATACCGGACGTTTTATTCCGTATTGGACAAGAGTCGGCTCTAAAATTGATTGCACACCTTTAACTGATTATGATGGCTCCTTCTGGTATGAAAATCCAAAGAAAAGTAAAACAGGTATTTTAATAGACCCTAATCCTTATGAAATAGGTGGACAAATTATTTATGTTGCGGGCGTTGCTTTCCCTGTTCGTAATAGTTCTGGAGAAGTTGTTGGTGCAGTTGGATTAGATATGTCGTTATCTAAAATAACAGAAATTCTTTCAAGTGCAAAACTCTATGATACTGGTTATTTCACATTAATTTCTAATGCAGGTCTTATAGCAGCTGACCCTGATGAAAGCAAAATCGGACAGCCTCTTGAAGCTTTTACGAGTGCTGAATATGGAGCTAAATTTAAAAAAGCAGCGGAAGACCAAAAGCCTTTTATTGATATTGTTGGTAAAGGTAAAAAGAGTTTCTTTATGTACATGCCTTTTAAAGTTTTAGATGCAAAAGAAACTTGGTATTTAGGATTAGTAGCACCTTATTATGAAGTTAATCGTTCGTCATATATCTTATTGAATTATATAATTGCAATATTTGTTATAACTGTGATAATAGTTATTCTTTTTACAATTTTAGTTATAAATAGAGTTTCTGCCGGCATAAAAGTTGGTATGCTTGCCATGAAAAATATTGCATCAGGAGATGGCGATTTAACAGTACGTATGAAGGTAAAAAATGAAAATGAACTTGGCTTGATGTACAGGTATTTCAACGAAACTATTGAAAAAATTCAGAATTCAATAAAATCTGTTCGCCATGAAACTGATGGAATGCAAGTTTCAGCAGAGAATCTTTCAGATAATATGAGTGAAACTGCAGCAGCTGCAAATGAGATAACTGCAAATATCAGGTCTGTTAATCAGCAGGTTCAAAGAGAAAGCAGTAATGTTGAAAGTGCAACTAATGCTGTTTCTGTTATATATGATAAGGTAAAAACTCTTATAGCTGAAGTTCAACATCAGTCTACATGTGTAGTTGAGTCTTCATCTGCAATTGAAGAAATGGTTGCAAATATACGTTCTGTTACAAGTATCCTTGAAAAGAATTCTGGTTCAATAAAAGAACTTGAGCTTGCTTCAGAAGCTGGAAAGGGAAGTGTAACAAGTTCTGTAGATTCGACAAAACAGATACAGGAGCAGTCTGAAACTTTGCTTGAAGCAAGTAAAGTTATCCAGAATATTGCAAATCAAACTAACTTGCTTGCTATGAATGCTTCTATAGAAGCTGCCCATGCAGGAGAAGCTGGAGCAGGATTTGCTGTTGTTGCTGATGAAATTAGAAAACTTGCAGAAGATTCTAATACACAGGGTAAAAAGATTACCAAAAATCTAAAAGAAGTTCTTACTAGTATAAGAACTATTACAGACTCTACTTCAAACTTGCAAAGTAAATTCAATGAAATCTATACACTTACACAGAAAGTTTCTCAGCAAGAAATTACAATTATGCATGCAATGCAGGAACAGTCTGAAGGTGGTGGACAGGTACTTGATGCTGTAAAGCAGATTAGTGATATTACAATTACTGTTAAAGATGAAAGTGTTGCAATAAAAGATGAATCTGATAAAGTTAATTCTGAAATGCTTGAATTACAGCGTCTTACAGATGAAATGAATTCAAGTATGCAGGAAATGGAATTGGGTATAGAAAATATCAATAATTCTATCAATAATGTTAATGATTTGACTCATGAAAATAAAAAGAGTATTTCTGAACTTGGAAAAATCGTTAGCGT
>JAILNT010000142.1 GCA_024691265.1 Treponema sp.
CAAAGCTGGAAAAATAATAGCGAAAACAGTAATATTGCACGATAAGAATAATAAAATACGAATTATTCAAATCATATTATAAACAGTCTGAAAACAGTAATCTGACAGGCTAAATAAAATTCAGAAATCATTTTTTTGCAATCTTGACAATTTTGTTTTGCGTGTTAGCATTATATATAGACGGACATTTAGGTAGGGTTATATGGTCGAGGATTTAAAAAAGACAATTCAAGACAGGGAAATTCCAGACGGTTTTATAAAGACCACGGAACAACCTCTTACAAGTCTCACCTCAGAACAAAAGGTTATTTTAAATCGCAAAGGCAACGTTCTTTTCAATAATGGTGATTATGATGCCGCAGAACGCATTTTTATTGCAACAGGTTATTCAGACGGATTAACCAGAATAGGTGATATTTATGCAGAAAAGAAGCAGAGTCTTAAAGCCTTAAAACTATACCAGCTTGCACATAATAAAAAAAAATCCGCACCGTTGATAGAAAAGCTTGCGGGTTTAATATCAGTTCTTATACAAGAGGATAAAAAGTGAGTGACACAACATCTATAAACGACCAGGACTTACCATCAGCAGCAGCACTTGCTGAAGACAACCAGAACAATGAAATTTCAGAGTTGTCAAAAAAAGGGTACCAACTTTTAAAAGAAAACCAGACAGAAGAAGCTAAAAAAATGTTCGGAGAAATCTTGAACATAGAAGATAATAACAATTATGCTCTTGTAGGTCTTGGAGATGCTGCCCGTAAGCAGAACAATTTCAGAGAAGCTATTGAATATTATACAAGATGTCTTTCATTTCACCCTGGCAACAATTATGCATTATTTGGTCTTGCAGATTGTTACAAGGCTCAAAATCAGTATCATAAGGCTATTGAGATTTGGGAGCAGTATCTTATTCATGACGACCAGAACATAACAGTTCTTACAAGAGTTGCAGATGCCTACAGAAAGATTCGTGACTTCAAGAAGTCTAAAACTTTATATTTAAAAGTTCTCGACATGGAAGAAAATAACGCTTATGCCCTTATAGGTCTTGGACATTTGCATTATGACTTTAAAGAATATAAAGATGCTCTTTTCTATTGGACAAAGATGCTTGAACTTAATGAAGATGCAGTTGATATTCGTGTATTAACATCTATTGGAAACTGTCACAGAAAGCTCAAGACCTTTGATAAGGGTGTATACTACTTTGAAAGAGCATTAAAGATGGATCCTAACAACTTCTATGCCCTATTTGGTCTTGCAGACTGCTACCGTGGAATGAACATGCAGTACAGAAGTGTTGAATACTGGAATAAGATTCTTTCTATGGATCCAAAAAACAAAGTTATTCTTACTCGTGCAGGTGATGCTTATCGCAATACAGGCGACTACAAAACAGCAGCAGAGTATTATAACAAGGCTCTTGATATAGATTTTGATATCTATGCAGCTTTAGGTCTTGCTCTCATTTGTAAGGGAGAAGGTAAATATGAAGAAGCCGCAGAAAGACTTGCAAAACTTATTAAGAGTGACGACAAGAACTATAGACTTTATATTGATATTGCCGACTGTTATTTGAAACTTAGACAGAAGCAGAAGGCTATTGATATTCTTACAAGCTTCTCTCGTACAGGTATGAGAAGTCAGGCTATAAGTGAACTTCTTGCTAAGATTCAGACTAATTCAGTTGAGTTCTAATTTTTAGAGCTTACTGTTTATAAGTAAATTATCTTTTATAAGATTATAAAACCGCTTGCACTATACAGGCGGTTTTGTTATTTTAAACGCATGAAAACTACATTAACAGGCTTAACAGCAGATGAGATTACATCTACTCTGGAACTTAAGCAGTCATTTCGTGGCAAACAGATTTATTCATGGATAGGAAAGGGTGCATCTACATTTGATGAGATGACAAACCTTTCAAAGTCTCTTAGAGAAGAGCTTGCAGAAAAAGCCACAATTTATTCTTCATCTGTCACAAAAGTTTTACGTGACCCAGACGGTACAATCAAATTACAGATAACACTTCATGACGGACTTGCTATAGAAACAGTTCTTCTTACAGATGCAAAAGAAAGAAAAACAGCTTGCGTAAGTTGTCAGGCAGGTTGTGCTATGCACTGTGCTTTCTGCCAGACAGGACAACTTGGACTTGGCAGAAGTTTAACAGCTGGTGAAATTATTGAGGAATTTTTATTTCTTGAAAAAGAAGCTGGTACTCTTGATAATATAGTGTTCATGGGAATGGGTGAACCTATGATGAATCTTGATGCAATCAGAAAAGCTGTAAAGATTCTTACAGACCCAGAAGGCAGAGGTCTTGCAGCAAGGAGAATTACTCTTTCAACATCAGGTGTCATTAAAGGTATATATGACCTTGCTGATAACGGTCCAAAAATGAGACTTGCAGTTTCTCTTACAACAGCAGACCCTGAACTTAGAGAAGAATTAATGCCAGTTACAAAAGGAAATCCTCTTCCTGAATTAAAAAAAGCCATTGCTTATTTTATTGAAAAGACAGGAAAAAGAGTAACTCTTGAAGCGGCTTTACTTGAAGGGAAAAATACAGGTCCCGAAAGTATAAAACGAATGAAAGAATTTGCAAAAGGACTTGATGTTCATGTAAATCTTATTCCCTGGAATCCTGTAGGAGGCTTACCTTTTACCCGCCCAAGTGAAAAAGAATGTTATACTGTCCTAAATGCTCTTGAAAAAGCTGGAATCAACACTACCCTACGTACT
>JAILNT010000146.1 GCA_024691265.1 Treponema sp.
ATTTTACGGAAGAAAAATCTGCCAAGAGTTTTTCTGACCGACCACAATTTAAAAAGCTCGATAAGCTACTCCAAGATGGAGACACTGTTGTGTTTAAAGACCTGTCACGCTTCACTCGTGAAGCGGAAAATGGCTATAAAAAATATATGGAATGGCTCAGCAGAAACATAAACATAGTCTTTATAGATAATCCTACTATCAGCTCGGACTATATCAGGCAAATGATGACAACCGCTGAAAAACAGGATCTTGTCACAAAAACGGCAATGGAAGGAATTATAAAATTATTACTGATAGTAGAACTGGATAGAGCAGAGCAGCAAAGAAAATATATTTCCAAAGCTATTACAGACGGAATTAAAGCCAGTCCGAAAAAGAGCGGAAGAAAAAAGGGGAGCATGGATAAACTATCAGATGAACTCAAGACTGATATCCTTATCTATCTTTCTGATCGCCACGTAACACAAACCGAACTCATGAAAAAGCATAAAATCAGTCGCAACACCCTAAAAAAATATATTGCATATATTACAAACACATAATTAAAGTTTCATATCAAAAGCGGTCCTAAAAAACAAGGTGCCGTTTTTTATGTTCTAGAACACAGTTTATGTTGACATTGATACAAAAACATGGTACTCTAAATTCAACATCAGTTTATGTTGTAGAACATAGTTTGTGTAAAAAGGAGGTGTTTATCAATGAGCAAACTTCTAATAACACTTGTAGCTGATGTTTTCACATTTCTATTAAAAAGTAAATTATGATGGAGGAATAAAATATGTTAGAGATTGCACAGATTTTAGGACACGCACTTGTAGATATCGTAATTATTGCATTAGCAAAAAAATAGCAAGAAACTAGCTAATACGCCAAGTCTCTTGCCATCTAAACACAATTCCATTATATAGTAAAATCAAGGGTGGCGTCAAACTTGACACCGCCCTTGGTAGTACGGAGGTAAATTAAATGAAAAATCCACTGGCTAATATTTTTCAAAGCTCAAACAATATATTAAAATGTCCTGGTGATACAAGACTAGATTATGTAACCCCAAAAGGGGATTATGTCAGCAAAATCCATACCAAGGATATCAATGCTACTTTCCGCCAGTACAATAAGAAGGACGGTACTCCCGGAAAGAAAACTATCACTTTCAAACAAGTATAATATTGGAGCCAAACCACATGCATTCTAATAGAGAACTATCAATCAAAAATTTATCTGATATTTTCAACGTCATATCATCATCTGCTGGAGTTTCATATACTTCAGCAGATGTGATGAAAAAAACAGGTGTATCACGCCAAGTTTTACGCATGGTTATAGATAATGGCTTAATTTCTCCTTCTACAAGCACCCATCAATCAAAGCAATATTACGCATTCTCTAATAAAGATCTCATTGCACTAAATATAATAAATTCATTGTTAAATATTGGTATAAAACTTGTAGATAAAAGGAAAAATCATCCAGAAACAATTACCGATATATTTAAAAAATATGATTGTGATCTAAGTTCTATAATAAACCATGTTGAAGGTATGTTAATTAATAATATATCTTCCTCATTAGGTAATCTTGTTTTATTTCATTCTATAGCAAATTATAAAAAGGAAATATTGGCAAACCCATTTTTTATTAAATCTATTATTATGGGCGCTAGTGAATCTGCAAATCTTTATCCTGCTAAACGTATTTCAACTATCGATGATTATATCTTGAGTAATGTTGCAGCATTAGCTGAAGTTGTTAATAGCGAATCACCAAGTAACGATCAATTCATAGATGCTCTAAAAGATTATTGTGTTGCTGAAAATTCTAATATTTCTGAGATAATAGAAGCTGAGAATGATACAGATCTGGAAAATTTATTTATACTTGCAAATAGTGAAATAGGTGTTCAAAAACTCAAAAAGAATTTTTCAGAAGATACCGTCAGCGCTTTTCGTCAAATTATTAATAACGAATTTTTCAGCGCATATGATGTTGAATATGATAATTTGATAGAAAAAAGTACTGCCTTTATTAACTCTATTCCACAAAATATCTCTCCGAAAAAAATCTCAGAATATTCTTCTGAACTACGTAATTATATTAACCATAATAACCTTGAATCGCATCAGATTGAAAAAAAAGAAATAATAGATAAGTATTATTTATGGGAAACCATAAGCTTATCCCTATTAGATGAAAAAGGTAATTTAGCTAAAAAAATAGACGCCAAATATGGAAAGCAAACTGCAAAGAAAATTATAGCCAACTCAGAAAAATGCTTAAATGCCATAATAACACCTTATATAAATGAATTTAATAACTTGATACAAGAGGTTGATAATTCATCTGATATTGAAAAGTCAATCCAAAAGATTTTAAATTTCTTTTCAGATCTTGTGAGTGATATGCTTACCGCTGTCGACATAAATTTTGAAGCTCTAAAAAAACTCATATTTAATATAATGGAAATGGCAAAAGAAGAAATTAGCAAAGATAGCTCCCTTTCAAAGGATGATTTGGAAGAACTGTATGAATATATTGATTTTTCAGTAAAAAGAATGATGAAAAAAATTAAGAAGAAGCAAAAAGAAGCTGAATCCAATTAATTAATAAAAAAAGACACTTGGGAAAAGGTTCCAAGGGAAACGGGCACGGCTTTTCTTTAGCCGTGGCGCAGCATGGGGTGTCCCTTGGAAGTAACGGCTGCCACTTCCTGAATAGTAATAGCGAAAACTTATCGTAGCCAATTGGGAAAGGGGTCTGGGGAGATGGTCAGGCTCGGCTCTCCCCAGGCTTTTAGGAAGCTTCCAGCTGTCAGCTTCCTAAAAAATCACTGTGCTATTGCTTCGGTCTGTGCCTCTGTAAACCAAAATGCTTTTGTCTGAAACATGGCTTCTTTCGGCTCTTCGTCCTTTTCTTTTGGCTTCTTGGTCGTATGCTTCCATATCATAAATGAAGCAATCGACTTTTCACCTTTTTTAACTTGTCTGTTCAGAGCTTTCCATCCGGCGTATGTGTGTATCTGTTCCGGTTCTTCAAGTTCTATCTTTTCACCCTCTTCATTTTCTACAGTGATTTTATTTCCTGTTCCTCTTATGATACCCTTATCCATCAAATCAACTCTATTGTTAAAAATAATCTGTTCGTTTGTCATTACCTTGCTCCTTTCCCGCGGGGAGTTGTCAGCTCCCCACGTATGAAATCAAATCTATATGTAAAACCTTAAAACTCTAAAATATAGGCTCTGTCTGTCAATCTTTCTTCGGGTGCAACCTCTGTAGCATTGACTTGTGAAACCATATCAGAAAACATATCAATGTCCATATCTTCTGTATAAGGTACAATTATCATTTCATGCACAGATGATGGAAGAACTAACAGTTTCTTTGTGTGGTGCTTTTCCGTGAACTCTGCAAGGTGCTTTCTGTCACATATTGCAGAAGCTCCCTTTATATTCTTGGTGTTAGAAATAACATAAAATGGTGTTGCTTCTTCCAATTCCTCTGTATAAGGTATTCCCATCATTTCAGATAAAACCTTTGCCATAGATTCTATCTTTGTATCTGCAAAAGTATTGTTCTTTGCATGTTCCCATGCTTCGGCTTCTAAAACATCAGCCTTTTTAAGATATTCCTTCGACAACTTGATAGAAAAACCATCTTCCCCCATATTTCCGCCGATATAGAGATAGCTTTCGATTCCCTCAAGCTCTGAAGCTCCTTTTATAAGTTCCTCGCTTGATTCTTTCTGTAAACCGATACGGATATGAGATAAAACAAAATCTCTGTCTGTAAGTCTTTCAATATCAAAAGAAGTGTTCTTGTGCGCTTCGTAGGTAGCAATCACATGTGAAACAACATCATCAAGGCTCTTACCCTCTTTTTCAGCTCTTGAAATAAGCTCCTCTGTGTAAATTACGGGTGCAACTACAGAACCCTCTGTTTTGATAACGATTGCTTCAAGAACAACTCCGTTTTTAGTATTATCCTGTGCAACTGCATTGTAACCTCTGTTTGTAAGTTCGTTGATAATCATTTCTCTTGTCATCATGGTAATTTCTCCTTTTCTCGTTAAACTGATTGATTAAAATGTCAGGCTCGCCAAAGCCCATAAAATTTACTTCCTAGATTCGATTCTGGATGGAGGGGAGCGTTTTAATTTTTCGTAAGCGATCTGTTCCATAAAAAATTTCTCCTTTCTATAAATTTACTTCCTGAGTTTTCATCTATCTGTCGGGTTTGCGTGCATGAATACGTAGCGGGTGGAATGAATGATTACAAGGGCAAAAGCGGTAAGCGGAACGAA
>JAILNT010000162.1 GCA_024691265.1 Treponema sp.
ATTCATCTTTATCAGAAGCAAACTTTTCAATAGAAGATACATATGACTATGACAGTCTTGTTTCTGGAATAACTGGATATTCTACACCATATACAAGAGGTAATTCTGTAATTTTCACAGCAAAACCTGATGCAAGATATATTGGAATAGCTTTTGATTTTGAAGATTTCAAACAGATTCATTCGTTTAGCTCAAGAAAACTTCATGATGCAGATGGAAAAGTAACATCATCTTTTTTCTTTTACATATTAAATCTTCCTAAAAATCTTACATCTCTAAATTATAGACTTATAATAGACGGACTTTGGACTACAGATCCTCTAAACCAGTCTACTGTATATAATCCATCTACAGGAATATCATTATCGCATCTTGATATTGACAGACAAATAATTCCAGAAACAGAAAGCCGTGATAATGGATTAGTTCATTTTGTTTACAGAGGAAAAACAGGGCAGCATATAAGATTAGGTGGAACTTTTACAAATTGGGATTCATGGATTTACGAACTTACAGAAGTAAAACCAGGAGTTTATCAAATAGATTTACCCTTACCACCAGGAACTTATTATTATGCTTTCTATAATGGAATAACATCTATGGTTGATACAGCAAATCCTCATAGAGGTTACACATCAGATGGAAAAAAGGCATCTATAATTACTGTAGAATGATACTACTAGTAAACTAAGAATTACAGCAAAAAAAGCTAAAAGTGTGCATCAAAAAGAAAAACAACACTTTTAGCTTTTTTTATTTATTTATAAAAAAATATTCAAAGCAAATTAAAACTTAGGGAAACCACCTGCACCACCAAGTTGCTGCATAAGTTTAGCCTGCAAACCACGATTGCGGCTTAACTTTTTCATTGTAAGCTTTGTTTTCTCAAACTGCTTAATGAGCTTATTAACTTCAGCAACAGAAGTTCCACTACCCTTTGCAATTCTTTTTCTGCGACTAGGTCCTATAATAAGATGATTAGCTCTTTCTTTCTTAGTCATAGAAAGAATGATAGCTTCCTGCTTTTTAAGACCAGCTTTATCAATATCATCTTGACTTATTTTACCAGACAAGCCAGGAATCATATCAATAATAGACTGCATACTACCCATACTCTTTACTTTCTGAAACTGCTCAAGCATATCATCTAATGTAAAGTCATTACGAGCCATCTTCTTTTGTAAAGCAGCAGCTTCTTCCGCATCAACAGTTTCCTGAGCTTTTTCAACAAGAGAAACAATATCACCCATGCCAAGAATACGACTAGCAATGCGGTCAGGGTGGAATGGTTCAAAATCTTCAGACTTTTCACCTGTACCAATAAATAAAATTGGCTTTCCTGTAATAGTCTTTAATGAAAGGGCTGCACCACCACGAGCATCTGAATCAAATTTAGTAAGAATAACACCACTAAGTTCTATTCTTTCATCAAAAGTCTTTGCAATATCAACAGCATTCTGACCTGTCATGGCATCAGCTACAAGCAAAGTCTCTACAGGATTAACTTCTTTCTTTACTCTTTCAAGTTCAGCCATCATGTCATCATCAATCTGCAAACGACCTGCAGTATCAATGATAATTACATCATGACCATTCTTTTTTGCATATTCAACGGCATTCCTTGCAACACGAACAGCATCTTTTGTATCGGTCTCCTTATATACAGGAATACCAATCTTATCACCAAGAACACTTAACTGCTCAATAGCAGCAGGACGAACCAAGTCATCTGCAACCAACAATGGATTACGTCCATCTTTTTTAAGTCTTGCTGCAAGTTTGTGAGCTGCAGTTGTTTTACCAGAACCCTGAAGACCTAAAAGGAGAATTACACTCTGAGTATCAGGACCTTTAAGATTGAGGTCTTTCTTGGAATCTCCAAGCATTGCCACAATCTTATCATAAATTATTTTTACAAACTGCTGACCAGGGTCTACAGCACGAAGAACTTTTTCACCTTTAGCTTCTTCTATAGTACTATTTACAAAACGGCGTACAACACGGAGGTTTACATCAGCCTCCAATAAAGCCATCTTTATCTGTTCAACAGTTTCTTCAATATTTTTCTCAGTAATCTTAGATTTTCCACCGAGAGAACGAACTATATCACCAAAAGTGCTAGTAAGTTTTTCAAGCATTTTATTCTCCTATCTAATAGTCTTCTTTTAAATAATTATCTTAAAATAATCATCTAAGTTCCAGGCTCTGTCCCATAAGTTCTTTAAGAAAATCATCTGGTTTGATTTCTTTATTCAAAATGCGATAAAGTCCATCACAAATAAGAAGTTTCAAATTATGCTTTTCTGCAATCTGATGTACATATTTACAAGCAACAGCACCTTCTGGAAGGTATCCAATTTCACTAATTCTTGAAATCAAATCATCAAGATTTTTAAACTTAGAAAGTAAATCGGTCTTTATAATATCCTGTCCAAAACGACGATTTCTACCATATTTACTTCTACAGGTAACATCTAAGTCACCAACACCAGCAATAGAAGTAAAAGTTTCTGCATGAGTTGCACCCATAGCAAAACCAAGTTGCTGTATCTCATTCAAACCGGCTGCAAGAAGTAGCGATTCTGTATTATCTCCAAAGCAATCTGAATTTTCAGAAACAGCGTCCATACTTCCATAAACTACAGCAATAACATTTTTTGCAGCTGCACAAATCTGAACACCTATAACATCAAGACTTGAATAAACCATAAGACCAGGAACTTTTAAAAGTTCTCTGAAACGAATAGAATTCTTTGGATTTTCACTAGCAGCAATCAAACCGGTTATTTTTCCCATTGCAACTTCTTCAGCATGGCTAGGACCTGCTATATAAACAAGGGAATTCTTGTAAGCTTCCGGCAAAACCCCTTCCAATGTTTCCAATATAAGTTTAGGACCGTCATCAGAAGGAATAAAACCTTTAGTCAAAACACCAATACAAGTACTACCATCAGCAATACTAGGAACATCTAAAATCTGTTTCAATGTACTTGCAAGATACAAAGAAGGACTTGCCAAAATAAGGAATTCTTTATCAGCTGCAACCTGTTTTATGTCAGTAGAAGCAGTCAAATTCTCTGAAAGTGGAAATCCTGGCAAATACCTTTTGTTTTCATGACTATTATTTATAGCATCTACAACATCTTGTTCACGGGCCCAAATCTGAACAGAATGACCACCTCTAGCAAGAGCTTGTGCTAATCCACTACCCCAAGCACCTGCACCGATAACTCCAACCACTTTACCACTCATATAAAAAGCCTCAACAATAATCGAAATTAAGAATAGAAATTAATAATACTCTTCAGCATTATCTTTCCAATCAATCAGTTCTTTTTCATCAAAGAAGAGACCGATTTCACGCTCAGCAGAACTATCACTATCAGAAGCATGAATAACATTGTGATTAGTGTGAAGACAAAAATCACCTCTAATAGTACCAGGCTGTGCATCAGAAGGCTTTGTCGCACCTACAATTTTACGAACAAGATTAACACAGTCGTCCCCCTGCCAAACCATAGCAACAACAGGTGCTGATGTTATATAAGAAACTAAATCCTGATAAAAAGACTTGCCCTCATGTTCAGCATAGTGCTTAGAAGCAAGCTCAGGACTAATCTGCATTAATTTCAATCCAACTAATTTAAGTCCCTTTCTTTCAAGGCGACTAATAACTTCACCAACAAGTCGGCGGTTCAATACGCCAGGCTTTAACATTGCAAAACAACGTGTAACCATAGATTTTAAGTATAGCCTATAAGAATTAATTTTACAACAAAAAGCAAGATTTACAGACCTTGCAATTTCTTTTCAACAGCTTCAATAACTTCATCAGGAGTACTAGCACCAGCTGTAATACCAACTTTTTCAAGCTTAAAAAAAGATTCAGGTAATTCATCTGGAGTTTCAATATAGCAGGCATTCGAAGATAATTTTTGAGCTGATATAAAAAGTCTTTTTGTATTAGCAGAATTTTTTCCACCAATAACAACAATACCATCAACTTCACCGGCAAGCTCTTGTAAAGCTTCCTGTCGTTCTCTTGTAGCAGGACAAATCGTATTAAAAATTTCAACCGTAGCTACATGAGCTTTCAAAACAGATGAAATTGCTTCAAATTCCAAAGGGCTAAAAGTAGTTTGACTCAATAAAACAACTTTATCAGAAGGAACTTTCTTTTCAAGAATTGCTTCTTCCATTTCTATCTTGTTCTGTACAAGAATAAAATGACTTGCATCTCCTGCTTCTGCTGCATAACCGGCAATGCCAATTACCTCACCATGATTTTTATCACCAGCAAGAATAACAGTATAGCCCTGCTTTACATAATCGGCAGCCCTTTTTTGACTTATAGTAACTCTTGGGCATGTAGAATTAATTACAGTACAAGCTTTTTCCTGTAGCATTTTCTCAAGACGGGGTGGAACACCATGAGCTCTTATAATAACTGTATCAGAAGATTTTAAGCAGTTTATATGTTCTTCATCTAAAACCAAAAGACCTTTTTCAGACAAGGCAGAAAGAGCAACCGGATTATGAATAAGAGGTCCTAAAGTAAAAACTCTGCCATTTTCATTATCAAGAGAAAGAGCTTTTACAGCACTATCAATAGCTCTTCTTACTCC
>JAILNT010000164.1 GCA_024691265.1 Treponema sp.
CCCTTTCCAAAAAAATATTATTATATATTATCATTTATACATTTAAAAACTTCTTTAATAAGCCCATCAGTTGAATAATCTGATTTCAGACATCTCTCATAGCCTTTCTGCGCAATTGCTTTTCTTTCGTCTTCATGTTCAAGGTAATATCTGCATTTCCTTAATAGTTCTTCATTATCACCAAAATATTCAGCTTCAATGCCTTCTTCAAAAAGTTCCTCATGCTCTTTGGTCCGCTCTGCGAGCATAAAGCCACCACATGCAGGTATTTCCACTGAACGACTTGTATGTAAATCAAAATTTAGTTTTCTAAGAAAGCATAAAGATATTTTAAAACACTTAAAGGATTTGGCGTAATTTTCGTTATATAATCCTCCATTTTCAATAATCAAATTAGGATTATCATCTTTATATTCTTGCCACTCTTGACCGCCAAAAACCCTTACCTTTATTCCATTTCTAGTTAAGTACAAAATGCTTTCAAGCCTATCTCTTTCAAATGTTCCTATAAAGCCTACATCTCCACCAAACTTCGCAATATCATTGTCATCAACCTCGTGCGGATAATGGAAACCAGGTTCATATTTCTGAAATGTAAATAGCACATCTCTTGCACCTAATTTCTTCAGATCTCCAATAATATAGGATTTAGTTGTAACATGAAGATCATATAATGGAACACAATCTATAAACTGCTGGGATTGATTGTGTCTAAGAGCCATATTATCTGGAGAATAGTTAATTATTACAGTATTACGATTTCTATTTTTAATATATTTAAGAGTTGATGGTTTAACTTCTAACCCTTTATCAATCCAAACAATATCATAAACATTTTTATCAACCATTTTCTTTATTAGTTGATTACATTTGTCCCTATCCGGTAAATAACATGGGATTCTGTGTCTAAAAAGAAAATTGGCAAGCCTGTAGTTAAGATATATTCTATCTGTTTGCATATTTACTTTATCAACATTTTTTATAGCTCTAGCAAGAGCATTTCCTCTGTGTACTGACGTACTGCTTTCATCCAGCAAATATCCAACATACAACGCTCTCATGTCAACTACCTTTTATTGCGAAAAATCATTCACAACTTTTTCGTATTCCCTTTCATATTCCTCTGCAATTGTTTGCGGTGTGTATTTTAAACTATTTACATATCCATTTTCTATTATATTATTTCTAAGTCCATCATCATTAATAACCGTGATTATTCCATTTTTAATAGAAACACTGTCATATGGGTCAACAATACATGCACATCTTTCTCCACCAGAAACTGATATAACTGGCTCGATATTACTTGTAACTACTGGCCTTCCTACTCTTTGTCCCTCGATGATTGGCATTCCAAAACCTTCATGTATGGACGGAAAACAAACAATATCACAATTCTCATACTTTCTTACCAATTCATCTTCTGATATATTCATAGATGATTCATAATTGATGTTATAAGAATTCATTTTATCAATCCACTCGTCCTGCAAAGGTCCAACAATATCTAGTATGCAACTAATTCCTTTAGCAGCCTCAATTATCCTTGGTATATTTTTGCTAGGTCCAGTTCCTACCACTAATATTCTAGGGTTCTTTTTATTAAAATCCTTCGCTTTCAATACATAATTATCACTTATTGGATCTGCAATTACATTTATCTTTCCTGTGTCTATATTAAATCTATCATTAAGCTCTTTAGCCACATGATTAGAAATACAAATGATTTTAGCCGCTCTTTTAAATGGAATAGAAAACCACAATTTTTTAAAAATAATTTTTTTTACTCCACGCATATTATCTAATCCGCCAAAATCATGCATGGTTATTATGAATTTATTTTTGGGAAGCACTATACCCAAGAAATACACTTCGCCGGTAATATGGAATAGGTCAGCTTTGATCTTGCGAGCATATGACAGATTTTTCCATAAATTGCCAATAGTATTATACTTTTCACATGGCAAATAGTATTCATTTGCTTCAGGAATATATGCCTTTAGCGCCCCAAAGACATTCTCTATACTGTGCTGTTTTCTTAATGGGCTTCTATATAGCCATGCAACTTTCATCAACTTGTTCC
>JAILNT010000169.1 GCA_024691265.1 Treponema sp.
AAATGCAACAGTATTGCTTGAAAAAATCAGAGCCGAGAAAGCGGAGAAAATCAAAAAAGGCGAACTAAAAGCTAACAAGAAAGATTCTTTTATTTTTTTAGGAAGTGATAAACGGCATTATGAGCAGTTCGCTGATGGAACGGTAAAAGATATTGAAGATGAGATTCCGTTTGAAGTGCCGGAGGGATGGGCTTGGTGTAGATTAAATGAACTTGCTGATATTGCCCGAGGTGGTTCTCCACGTCCAATTGAGAATTACATAACAGATTCACCAGATGGCATAAATTGGATAAAAATTGGAGATACCGCACCTGAAAGTAAATATATAGAATCCGCAAAAGAAAAGATTAAGCCTGAAGGACAAAAGCATTCACGATTTGTACATGAAGGTGATTTTCTTCTTACAAACTCAATGAGTTTCGGACGGCCCTACATATTAAAGATTAATGGCTGTATACATGACGGTTGGTTAGTTTTTGCAAATATTAAAGAATGTGTAATAAAAGATTATCTGTACTATGCATTAAGTTCAGATTACATTTATGCTTCCTTTTCAATGGTTGCTGCTGGTTCAACTGTAAAGAACTTAAAATCAGATACTGTAAAACAGGTTTTATTTCCTTTACCACCAATAAAAACACAAGAAAAAATTGTCGAATCAATTGAAGAATCATTCTCTCAAATAGATATACTTGATAATGAAAAATCAGACCTACAAACCGCAATTAAACAAGCAAAATCCAAAATCCTTGACATCGCTATCCACGGTAAACTTGTTCCACAAGATCCAAATGACGAACCAGCCGAAGAACTCTTGAAGCGAATTGCGACAAGTGATAACAGACCTTATGAGAAGGTGAACGAAGAACCGTTTGAAATACCTTCAACATGGGAATGGGTAAAACTTGGTGATATTGGACAAACAAATATCGGATTAACTTATCATCCAAATGATGTTTCAAATTCAGGCATAACAGTTCTGCGTTCCAACAATATTCAGAATGATAAATTATGTTTTGATGATGTCGTAAAAGTAAATAACAATACGAAAATCCTTAATAATCAATACATCAATAATGGAGATATTCTTATTTGTGCCAGAAACGGAAGTCAATCTCTTGTTGGCAAATGTGTGCTTATTGATAATTTAAGAGAAAAAACATCATTTGGAGCATTTATGGCTGTTTTCAGAAGTCATTACAATCAGTACATTTTGAAATATTTACAGTCAAAATATTTTAAGGATTATATGTTTGAATCTAATTCAACCCAGATTCATCAATTAACACAAAGTATGTTAAAAGATGCTTTAATTCCGTTTCCACCGGAAAAAGAACAGTCACGCATTGTAGCGAAGGTTGACGAATTATATTCTCATTTAGATAAGATTCAAAATAATCTCGTCTAATGACGCAAATAATTCTTTTATTCTATCAAGAATACGCTTCTGTTCTTTTAGTGGTGGAATAGGAACAAGAATCTTTTCAAGATTTGAACGAGATATTCTTAATCTGGTAGTTCCTGTACAGTTTTCTTTGATTAATTCAAGATATTTGTTTGAGATTGTGTAATATACGAATAATTCTTTTTGAAAAAGCTCTTCATTTAATCTAATAATTGTACAGTCTACAGCAGTAATCATTCTTTCTGGTAATTTGGGAAGAATACAAGCTCTACCAACAGGTTCTGGGAGTCTTGAAATAAGAATATCTCCTTCAAAAATTTCATTACAACCTAAACTAGTAAAAGTGTTTTCAGAAATGTAATGATATTTTCCTTCCTTATCCTTAAAAGTTCCAAAACCTATATTTCCAGTTTGAATTAGACGAATACCTTTGTCAGATTGATCTTTTGATTCAATCCAGTCACCATCACCAATGTAATTTACAATATTCTTAATTGTGCTCCATTGCCAAGATGCAGGTACTTCAAATGGTATACATTCATCTTCCACCTTCTCATAAGGTCTGTTATCACTTGTCGCAATACGCTTTAGAAGCTCTTCGGCTGGTTCGTCTTTTGGGTCTTGAGGTACGAGTTTACCGTGAATAGCAAGATCCAAAATCTTTGATTTAGCATGTTTTATTGCGACTTTTAAGTCGTCAATATTTTTCTCAAGAGATTCAATTATTGGAAAAGTTTCTTCTAGTTTTTTTATAATTCTTCTTTGTTCATCATATGGTGGTATAAGAATTAAATAATTATTTAATTCAAACATATTTACACCATCTTGTCCGTAAGTTCTGTCTGATAGTGATTCAAGAAAATGAAGAAGTGTTCCATCTTGCAGCATATAATACAAATAATCATTCTGCATTATTTCAGGGACAGCTTCTGCTTTCATTATTGCTACATTATATGCCCCTTCGATTCCTCTTAAAATCTGAAAAAGTGGTGGTCCATATCTTCCAATCATAACATCCGTCTTGGAACAAAAACGTCTTGCTAATTTTTTCGGAATATAAGTTGCATATGCATCTGTTTTATAATCTCTAATCTGAATTAAACGAATGTTATCTTCATTTGGACTATATTCAAAAGTTTCTTTTGGAGGTTGAGCACCACCTGTAAAAGTTATATAAGTTCCCATTCGTGCAACTGCCCATCCCTTAGGCACCTCAAACGGAATTTCATCTTCAATATCTTTTACAGTTCCATCAGCGAACTGCTCATAATGCCGTTTATCACTTCCTACAAAGATAAAAGAATCTTTCTTATCAGCTTTTAATTCACCTTTTTTGATTTTTTCGGCTTTTTCTTCTCTGATTTTTTTAAGAAGAACTTCAGCACTTTCATCATTTGGA
>JAILNT010000184.1 GCA_024691265.1 Treponema sp.
AGAGTACCATTCTTTAATTCATTTGCAGAATATTTTTTATTAGAAGTAATTACTTCTGTAGTATAACAGCTCAACTCATTAATTATATCTGCAAAATTAAGCTCTACCACAAATTTTGCTTTTATAACAAGAGGACTTTCATTTTTCAGGATATACTGAACCATTATACCAGCACTTGTAAGACTGTAATTTTTTCTAAGAGAAACAGTCTGCTGCATTTCAGAATATAAACCTTTTCCAATAAGCCTTATATCATGACGCTGTCCATCAAATCCGGCTTCCGTAAACATGACCTGTGAAAAAATACCATTTCCACTAGGTTTATTATGAAGATAAGCTTCAAAATCAGCATTCTCAAACAGATGCTCAACAAAAATACCACGCTGATAAGAATCTGAAACACCATCAAATCTTGATATACGACTCATATTATCAGCATAATTTCCGGTATTATGCATAATATCCAATTCGAATATAGAACCACCAAGCTTTTGAATACAAGTTGTATAATGCTGCATCTGGCAGATATATTCCAAATTGCCATCTCCATCGTAATCAAAAGAAGTTATGGATTCATGAAATTCTCCACATTCACGGGCAAGTTTTTCTGCCATACAGAGGTTTTTATAAATACTTTGCCGCATATAAGAAGAAGCTAAAACTCCATCAGGAGAACAAATATAAGCACAACCTTTTTGACCTGCCCACAAAAGTTCCCTAGCTTCCTTTTTTCGAACTTTATCACCATGCGACTGATTTATCAGCAAACTTACATACATCATTCTGTGATAAAGCCTGTCGCTTAAATTATAATTCTGCAAAAAATCATAAACAGTAAGAGGAAAATGACTCTTATTTTGTACCGACATATAAGGTACCTGAGCCCATTGAGCCACATCTTCCCTCATACCTGAAGGCACATAAGCTTTTACGAAAATACCGGCTGTTCTAAGTGCATTTAGCGGACAAGAAAAATCTATATATTTAAACTCTGGCTGTGAAGAAAAATAATCAGCTTCTTCAAACCAACCAGACGATAAAAGAGAAGCAACATCAGAGATTTCAAGAGGTACACATACAACTCTTTTTACATCTAAACTAGAATACTTATCGCCTCTAGTTTCATCATTTACAGACCTGAAAACCTTATCAACATAAGAACGAACATCTGTTGCAACAGCAGATGAATCTATAGGTTTCAAACTGCGAAAAAGAGGTAAAATACCAACAGACTTACCTTGATAAGCCATTATCAAAGGAAGATAAAACTGTTTATCAGGAGGAATTAAAGAACTGTCAAGAAAAACATATTCCATTCCACAAGTTTTTAGACAAGGAATTAAAGGAGGTTCCCAAATGGAATTATGAATTGACATTCCCCTTGGTCTTTTTCCAATTCCCTGCCGCATTACAGAAGTAAGCAGTTCTATCTGTCCACTTCTATCCATAGGAAAAAGCAAGGGAAATATAGGGTCATAATAACCGCCGCCCAATATTTCAAGCTGCTTTCGACTTGTAAGCTGTGAAACTAAATCTATAAACTCAGGGTGATTTTTTTTATACCAGACTAACTGGTCGCCTAAAAATGAAATAGAAAAAGAAAAATGAGGGTGCGAATATAAAAAAGACGCAAGTTTCTTGTATACGAGTTGATAATTCTGTTCAAGTATATCCTGTCTTTCTAACCCAACAGAGTCAGCCGACAAAGAAAAACATATATTCAAAGCAGCCACATTTATTTCCTATAAAGAAATTTGTAAATAGTTTCCCAATGTTTAAATCCAGTCTTTACTGGAATTTCAAGCTTTGTATTAGCATGACAAGTTGAACAATGTACAGAAGCACCTTCTGGAGCATTACATAATACACATTCTTTTGTATCTACAGGAACCAAAGCTATCAGCTTTTTAGGGCAAGCATCAACACACTTTCCACAACCTGTACAAAGATTTGTAACAACAGCCGTGTTATTTTTTATATCAATTGCATTTTGAGGACAAGCCCGGGCACAATCACCTAAACCTATACAGCTATAATCACAATCACAGGAAGTTTCATATTGATAGGCAAAATGTCTACAACTCTGAGGTCCATAATAAACAAATCTTTCGTCTTTTGAATCTCTATCAGATGAACACTTTATAACTGCCCTTAAAGATTTATTATGAATGGTTTTTGTTGCTGGAAATCTCATTGCATACTGAACTTCTTCTTTCGAAAATATAGGGGCATCAGTACTAATAGATTGCTGCCTCATAGCAGGAAGAAGCAAACAAAATATAAAAAATAAAACACCAGAAATAACTATCAAAAATAAAAAAAATAATAATAATGAAATTATCATTGCATTACTCCAGGATTAAGCCAAGAAACATTCCATGCAAACAAGGCAAGAATAATAATAGCGATACTAAAAAACAAAAGGCTACTATTTTTAAAATCACTACTTGGACGTCCAGATTCAATTCGATGTTGAATAGCATGTAAAAGAGGTACAAAAATATAAAATGCAAGAATACAACATACAGATATTTCTGTAACATTCAACAAATTACACCCCTCATTTACAGAAAGCAAAATACTCAAAAGCGAAATAGAAAATTCTGCTGCAGAAACTCTAGCTGTAATTCTTATCAAAGATTCACAGAATACAGAAATAGAAATAAAAATCAATGCAGCAACAAAAGGATACACCTCTGATAGTCCATAAGGAACAAGAAGGACATCACACAAAAGATATGTCAAAACAGAGGAGCTTGTAACAGTTATTAAAGACTTTACAGCTTTTAATACATGACCTTTCATATTTTGACATAAAACTGCCGCCCTGTTAAGACCTATACCATAAAATAAAACAGCAGAAGTATATAAAATATAATAAAGCATATTATTTATCATTTTCTACCTCTCCTTTTTTTACAGTTTTTACACTATTATTAGTTTTTTTTGCATTCGGCGAAGTTAGAAAAGCATTCTCAACAACAGATATTCTTCTTGCAATATGAGCCTGTAAAGCTAAAAGTAAACCAACAAGAACAAGTGCTCCTGGTGTAGAAGCTAAGAAATCGCCCATTTGGAGAAGTAAAGACCTTCCTGGTAAAGAAAATTCAAGAAAACCGTTTGCTGCCGGGAAAGTTAAGGTACCATATCCAAAAGCATCTCTTAAAGCAAAAAGAATTATCGCAAATATAGAAAAGCGTAAAGTTTCCGACATATTATCTTTAAGCTCTTCCTTCAGTGGCTTTTTACTATATTCAAAAAAATATCCTATTAGAAAAGATG